>NZ_JARVRU010000221.1:0-5745 GCF_030209535.1 Lysinibacillus sp. fls2-241-R2A-57 | reverse complement strand
AATCAACCACATGTTATGATGAAGAGCTTGTAGTGTAGGGCTACTCGACGCTCGCCCGTAGCGAAAATCAGCCTCTTCGAATGTATAAATGGTTAATCAACACACCTGATATCAAAATTAAATAACTGCATTATCACGATTATGTAATCCATAAAAATAAATCTTTAAATTTTATTATATCGAAGTATGATAGTCAATTAATTATAAAAATTTTCTTTTGTAGTAAAAATTAACATTATTCTTTTGTATAGACAAATTTGAAATAGGATAATAATTTAATCCGGCGAAACTTTAGCTAGATAACAATTTAAATAATTAAAGTGTCCATCTCTAAAAATTGAAAATAGTTAAATGGATAAACAACTTTCCAAATGTGTTTATAAAACAAAGTAACCTATCTGAGGTATGCATAAAGTTTTGTTTCTTCTTAGATATGTATAGTATTCAAGTATTCAAATTCAAAAAACTGATTCTTGGGAAAATTCTTGGTATTCAGAACTAATTTTGTTTTTTTCAGATAATATAAATTTATTTTTCAAAAAAACAAGAAAGCTTTATTAAAAATGACAGAAAATCGAACGTGGAAAAAAATGGTTTTCGGCTGAGGGTTGTTGTGATATTGTAAAAAATAGTAAAAGAGGGAGGGGGTAAAGGAATATAAATTTATGAAAACAGATACTGGAGGAAGGGTTGCTTTTTGTTAAAGACAAGACACTCCTTTAATATGGGAATGTTAAAAGAAGATTTATCAATATCATCTGTAGTTGTCGGATTAATTGCCACAATGGTATCTTATGCAGGGCCTCTAGTAATTGTTTTTCAAGCTGCGAAAGTAGCACATTTAAGTGATTCTCATTTGTCTTCGTGGATATGGGCTATATCAATGGGGAGTGGGATAACTTGTATTTTGTTGAGTATTTGGTTTAAAGCTCCAATTATAACAGCGTGGTCTACACCAGGAGTGGTTTTACTTGTTTCAAGCTGGTCAACTTATTCCTATACAGATGCTATTGGAGCGTTCATTTTTTCTGCATTAATTATCACATTCTTAGGGTTTACAGGGATATTTGAGAAAATGATGAATCGAATACCTTATTCAATCACAACTGCTATGCTTGCAGGAATTCTTTTAAACTTCGGAGTTGAAGTTTTTACGTCTTTAAGAAATCTACCTGAATTGGTTTTTCCGATGATACTGTGCTATTTACTTTTTAAAAGGTTTTCACCACGTTATACGGTCGTAATTACATTATTTTTAGGATTATTGATTACTTATTTTACTGGAAATCTAAAGACTGACAGTATTGATATATCTTTAGTGAATCCTATTTTTACAATTCCTACATTTTCGCTTGATGCTTTGATTGGGATTGGCGTTCCATTATGTATTATAACGATGGCATCTCAAAATGCTCCTGGCATAGGGGTACTAAGAGCGGATGGATACAATGTTCCTATAAGTCCATTAGTTACAACAACGGGTATTTTTTCTATTTTACTTGCACCATTTGGTTCTCATGCTATTAATTTAGCGGCAATTACTGCTGCGATTTGTACTGGAAAAGAAGCTCATGAAGATAAAAATAAAAGATATATTGCGGGTATTTCATGTGGATTATTTTATTTAATCTTTGGTTTATTTGGAGCTGCAATTGCATCAATTTTTCAAGCACTTCCCGGTGAGTTTATAGCAACTATTGCTGGTTTAGCTTTATTTGCTTCACTTAGTTCGAGCCTAGCTTCAGCAATGGAAGGTACTCAAAAGGAAAGTGCATTAATTACTTTTCTAGTTACTATATCAGGTATCTCCTTTTTAGGTATTGGAGCTGCTTTTTGGGGATTAATAGCTGGCATTCTAACAAATTCAATTTTTCAAATGAATTTTAATATTTTCTCAAAAAACAAAAGAATTGACTAAAGAAACTAGTAATTCGCAAAAGGGATGATATTTAATGAAGGATCAAAGCGTAGATTATTTAATTATTGGTGCGGGAATTGCAGGTGCATCGGCAGCATATGAATTGGCTAAAGAGGCTAATGTAATCCTTATAGAAAAAGAGACTCAATTAGCCTACCATTCCACAGGACGTTCTGCAGCAATTTACATGCAAGCATATGGTAATAAAACAGTAAGAGGATTAACAAGGAATAGCTATGAGTTTTATACTAATCCCCCAAAAGGATTTAGTGATAAACCTTTATTAAGAGAAAGAGGGGCAATTTTTTTAGCAACAAAAGAACAGAAGATATTAGCAGAACAACATTATAAAGAAATGAAAAATGAAGTAAATAATTTGGAACTGCTAGAAGGTGAAGCGTTACGAAGTCTTGTTCCAGTCATTAATACAGATATATATACATCGGGTATATTTGAAAAAGATGCAATGGATATCGATACACATGCTGTTCATCAAGGATATATCAATGGATTTAAAGGAAATGGTGGGACTCTGATTACCAATTGTAATGTGAATTCAATATCTCGCCATAACAATATTTGGTGTGTAGATACAACCCAAGGTAAGATTGTCGCACCGATGATTATTAACGCAGCAGGTGCTTGGGCTGACCAGATAGCAAGTTTAGCAGGAGTTAGAACTATTAACCTTGAACCAAAGAAGAGAAGCGTCTTTTATCTATCAATTGATGAATATAATACAAATAAATGGCCGTATGTAGGAGATTTAAGTGAATCTTTTTATTTTAAACCAGACTCGGGAAAATTGTTTGTAAGTCCATGTGATGAAATTCCAATAACACCTTGTGATGCAAAACCATCAGATTTAGATATCGCTATAGCTGTAAATAATCTTGAAGCGGTAACTAACATAGAAGTTAAGAAAGTTGGTCATACATTAGCAGGTTTGCGCTCTTTTGTGGCAGATAGGACGCCGGTGGTAGGTGAGGACGCAGATGTACCAGGTTTCTTTTGGTTAGTAGGACAGGGAGGATATGGGTTTCAGACAGCACCTGCTATTGCAAACTGTTGTAGAATGCTTCTAACAAGGAATTGTTTTACTGAATCTTTAAAAAATCTAGGAGTCGTAGAAGAAGCACTTTCACCAAATAGAAATAGTTTAGATCGTAACAGTGTAACGGTATAGCATTTTGAATGACCAAGTAAAACGTATGAACTTAACGAGAGAAGGAGAGTATAAAAATGTCTATTAGAGAAATTTATACAAACAAGGCGCCAGAACCAATAGGTACCTATTCACAAGCAATTCTTTCAAACAATATTGTATTTCTATCAGCTCAAGCGCCCATTGTTCCTGAAACAATGGAAGTAGTAGAAGGCGGAATAAAGGAACAGATTCAATGCTCTTTTAATAATTTGAAGTCAGTTGTGGAAGCTACAGGCGGAAATCTTTCTAATATTGTTAAGCTAACAGTATACCTAACTGATTTAACTCATTTTTCATTAGTTAATGAAGAAATGGCAAAACTTTTTACAGCCCCATACCCAGCAAGAGCGGCAGTTGGTGTTAAGGCATTACCTAAAGGAACAGACTTTGCAGTTGAAGCCATTATGAGTTTATAACTTAACTGATTTTATTACGAACTTCTGAGATACAAGTCGTTTATTTTTAATACTTTTATTTATGAAGGGAGATTATTAAAATTTGCTTAAAAAACTGGATCTTCTTAATCAATATATAGGCAATACACCTTGTGTGAATCTAGGCGTAAATCCTATTAATTTATTTGCAAAATTAGAATCTTATAATTTAATGGGTAGTGTGAAAATGAGACCAGCCTATTATGTTATTAAAGAGGCAATTAAAAATGGAAAGATTGACGAAAATACAACAGTAATTGAATCATCATCTGGAAACTTTGCTATAGCATTAGCTACTATATGCAAATTCTTGGGAATTAAGTTTATTCCTTTTATTGATATGAATATTAGTTCAACCTATGAAAAATTGCTTCATACAATATCACACGATGTAGTAAAAGTTACTGAAAGAGATGAAACAGGCGGATATCTCTTAACAAGACTTAACGAGATTAAACGTTTTCAAACTGATAATGATAATATTTTCTGGACCAATCAATATGGAAATATAGATTGTTTACGAGCGCATTATTACGGATTGGGAACTGAAATATCTGAAAATTTTGATAAAATAGATTATGCATTTATTGGTGTTAGTTCTTGCGGTACGATTGCAGGAGTTTCAAGGAAATTAAAAGAGAAATTTCCTAATATAAAAATTATTGCAGTAGATACAGAAGGTTCAGTTATTTTTGGAAAACCACCAAGTAAACGTTACATTCCCGGTATTGGCTCTAGTATGACACCAGATATTTTAAAAGAAGCATTAATAGATGAAGTAATATATGTCCCTGAAACCAAAGCAGTAGAAGGATGTTATGAGCTTTTTGAGAAATTTGCTATCTTTGCAGGTGGGTCTTCAGGTGCATCATATTATGCAATTAGTGAATATTTTAAAGATAAAAAACTTAACCAAGTTCCAAATGTAGTGTTTTTATGTCCCGATGGTGGTTCACCATATGTTGACACTATTTATAGTAATGAATGGGTAAAATGGATTAACAATCAAAAGGATACAGTGGTGAGTTTGAAATACACATAGGAGTTGAAAATACTATGCTCTATTTAAACAAAACAGATATATCAGCAATTCCGATAGATTGGGATGAAAATATTTCTAATCTTGAATACGCTGTAGAATGTTTATCAAACAATGATTTTTCTCAACCGATTAAACCTTATTTGAAATTTAAAGATCCGAATGATCGTATCATTGCTATGCCTGCATATGTTGGCGGTGATATTTCTGCTACAGGTATAAAATGGATTGCTAGTTTTCCGAAAAATATTAAAAAGACTATTCCAAGAGCTCACTCAATAACTGTATTAAATGATGTTAATACAGGAGAACCAAAATGTATAATAAATACCGCTTTAATAAGCGGGATTCGTACAGCATCTGTTTCGGGATTGATGATACGTAAATTTCAAGCAGCTAGGAACTTAGATAAAATTAATATCGGCATTATTGGATTTGGACCAATTGGACAGTTACATTATCAAATGGTCACGGAGTTATTAAATGAAAAGATAGATAAAATATGTATTTTTGATCTTGCTGGAATTTCTATGGAGAAAATACCTACAAATTGGTTAGAGAAAACAGAAATTTGTAGTTCTTGGGAAGATGTTTATAAAAATAGTGATATCTTTATAACTTGTACAGTTTCAGAGATGAGATATATAAATAAAGAACCTAAAAAGGGTGCACTGCTGCTTAACGTTTCTCTTCGAGATTATGAACCTAGTATTATTGATTTCACTCAATCGATTATTGTAGATGATTGGGACGAGGTTTGTAGAGCAAATACTGATATAGAAGTTATGCATAAAGAACGGAATTTGAATAGAGAGAGTACAAAATCCATTGTTGATGTAGTTTTGCATAATGCAATGAATGAATTTCCTGACAATCAAGCTATAATGTTCCATCCAATGGGAATGGCTATCTTTGATATAACTATAGCTAAATTGTATTTTGAAAAAGCTAAGAAAAATAATATTGGTCTCATCCTAGATTAATGAAAGAATTTTTTTGTTATTACACGCGTGTTGATTAGGAATAAAAAAGGTTTATCATTGAGCGATAAAAGGATTTTTTTTGTTGCTATTTAGTGTCGAGCCCCAAAACAGAATCGCTAAAGCTCCTTTCGTTCGTTTTATAGGAATACTTTGAAGATTTATCG
>NZ_JARVRU010000015.1:0-6111 GCF_030209535.1 Lysinibacillus sp. fls2-241-R2A-57 | reverse complement strand
GATCCATCAGATCCACTAACGTCAATTGCTAATCCTGATTGATGTTCGCTTGTTCTAGGAACAGCACTTTCAACAACCTTTGAGAAAACAGCCATTAATTTAGTTTTCGGTTGAACGTACTACTACATTTTGTTACTTCGAAATAATGTTTAATCAAATTAAGACCCTTAATAAATGAACCAAATAGAAAGAGCAGGTTTTGAAAAAAAGATTGCTCAAAACCTGCTCTAAATATATACATATGAAATTACTTTTTATAAAAAAGTTTAATCATTTTCAGGATGTCTTATTCTCTATTTCAAATTAGCTATTAACAAATGGTGAGAACTCATCGGCATATTTAGTTGGCGTAAATTTAATTAATTCATATTCAGCAACTTTATTTATATAAAAAGGGTCTTCTTTTAACATTTCCTGAACCGTAGCCTCATCATTCGAGTTAACCAAAATAACTCCACCAATTCTAGGATCACGTCGTCCAGAAAAAATGAAGTCGCCTCCTTTATAATGTTTATCTAAGAAATCTACATGTTCTTTCAAAAAATCTTCGACTACATTTAATGGTTTCACATACTCTAAAAGGACTATAAACATAACTCCATCACCTTTCTAGGTATATCATTTTTCTATATTTACCATTGTACATCTATAATATTGAAAATCATTTTACTAAAACATAAGTAAAGAAAATTTGTTCGAAAATAAAGGAATGGTTTCTGGTTAAACTTTTTTCAAAACAGTAACCTGCATCGTTAGCACAAGAAGCGATTGCTCTAATTGAACAATCACCTCTTAAGCTTACTTGTATGTATTTACAGTATTAAACACCAAAATGAATCATCCATTTATCTTCTTTTATTGCTTCAACTATTTTTTTCATCAGTTCTTCAAGTTCTTCTGATTTGTACTCGTCGTTTGCTTCACTAACCATATTTAAAAATTGTTTACGAGAACTTGGCGGTATCAATGTTATTCCAAAATAGTCGAGGCTTTTATATGGTCTATTTGTGTTATGTGCAAATGTTTCTAGATGATTCGTTTTTTCACCAAAATCCTTAGACATAAGTTCATCAAAAAGACCCCCATCTACACCTATGCAATTATATTTTTCAGGTTCATAACTAACATACTCTTTTTTTTTTCAATACATGCAACTATTCCAAACTCGTGAATATAAGCCAAATTTACACATCTCCCAAGTCTTCAGTTTTTCACATTATTTTACAACACTTTCTTGTTCATTTTTCAACTAACCTGCTTACGCTAGTTTAATAATACTGCACACTACTTTTCCGAATAACTTTTACTATATAAACTTTTTACCATTTCTCCAATTTTTTTTTAAAACAACAAACTTTTTCAAATGGTAAATCGTCTAATTAATGGTAATAACTTATTTTTAATACGAGGAGAAATACATATGAAAAAACCGATTAAAAAAACTTGGATGATTGCTTCAGTACTTACAATTGGAATGGCTGTTCTGACACCACTTCAAGCAGGGGCTGCATCAGTAGAAACAACAAATAATAGTAGTATTACTGTTCAACTTGAACAAAAAATTACAGGAACTATTAAAAACATCTACGACGATGGAATGAACCTTAAAGGAAAAGATGGCAAAAATTACTTTATCAGTTTCCATAAATTTTCTGATGAGCAAATAGAAAAAATGAAATTAGTAGAAGGACAAGAAATCTCTGTAGAAGGTAACATTGCAGAGAGTTTTTCAGACTTCTTCACGTTTGAAGTATTTAAAAAAGACATGCCTAAAGAGATAACAAAAGAAGATCTAACAAAATTAGAAAAATTGTTTAATGAAATGAAACACGTACACAAAGAATTTACAAAAGTAGAAGGACTAACAGATGAAGAGATAGAAAAGAAACATGAGGAACTAAAAAAAATTTACGAAGAAATACATAAAATCATAAAGCCGTATACATTAGCTAATTGGCAACCTCAATCATTTGAAGAGTATATGAAAGAATACGGATTTAATGAGAAAAATATTGTTATTAAAGAAAACGATAACGCACAACTTAAAGCTATTTATGAAGAATGGATAAAGCTTGAAAAAAGTGGTGATGAGGAAAAAGCTAACAAAAAATATGAAGAATTT
Source organism: Lysinibacillus sp. fls2-241-R2A-57 (assembly GCF_030209535.1). Classification (NCBI taxonomy): domain Bacteria; kingdom Bacillati; phylum Bacillota; class Bacilli; order Caryophanales; family Bacillaceae; genus Lysinibacillus; species Lysinibacillus sp. fls2-241-R2A-57. Next base: position 3,989 of record NZ_JARVRU010000015.1, on the reverse strand, counting down.
GATAAAATCCTTGAACCATATTTAGATGAGCTAAATGCACCAGAAACATTTGAAGAATTTATGGCTAGCTATATGAAAGTCACGGAAATTTTAGAGATCCCTGCAGAAACCTTAGCCAAACTAAAAACTCTTCATAGGGATTTACAAAAAGCATTAAAAGATGAAAATGATGAGTTGTATGATAAACTACATGAAGAATTCTACGGGATCCTTAATCAGTTCTTAAAGCCTCAAACATTTGAAGAATACATGGCTGACTTTGAATTCGAAGTTAGTGAAGCAGATAGCAAGCAATTAAAACAGCTCTATGAAGAAATCTTAGCTCTCGATGAAAAGGAAGAACAAGAAAAAATTGAAGAAAAATGGGAAGCATTTTACAATATTTTAGACCCATATTTTATTGCAAATAAAGAAATCCTTATCTCAGCTTCTAAAGTAACGATAAACGGCCAAGACTATCTTCCACAACATTAACCAGGAAAAATTCGGGGTTATCCTAAAAGTCATTAAACAATGATTTAGGGATTAACCCCTTTCTTATCTTCGAACAATATACCATCTTTTATTTGTCCCTTTTATTTTCTTTATCATCTTTTGCTTGAATCAATCTTTATTTTAAATAATCGAACTTTGTTTTAAATGCCTTTGTTTTAAATGTTCAATCTTTTTTATAAATCTATAGTGGTGTCATGTTACTACCGTCAGTAAACTCGATTGCAATAAGCTGTAATCTTCTATTTTTCATAAAAATCCCATAATTCTCTCTTCTCTTATCAAAGACTGGGATGTGGTATATTATTACCAAATCTAAATTACTCAATATATCCAAAATTATTACTATATCCCACTTTTTTGAAGATAATTGAGCTAATGGAGGGAATATTTTGAAAAACTTATCGGTTAAAAAGAAAATTCTAACACTTATTTCATCCGCTGTTATATTTTTACTAATTATTTCAGGCGTTGGTTTTTATTACATTAAGGATATGGCAAAAAAATCTAGTGAAATGTACGACGAGTCACTTTTGCCAATTCAATATATCGGCCAAACTCGAACTGATATTCGTGCGATGGATTCTTTCGTTTTAGAACTCATGATTACTACGGATGCAAATGATAATGCTGACCTAAAGACAATGATCTCAGAGAGAGCTGAAAGTATTAAAGACTTGATCGTGAAATTTGAAGCCACTTTCAATGGAAATAAAGATGAACAAAAACTGTTAGAGTCTCTTAAATCCAATGTTGATGGGTATTTGAGCACCATGGCAGATGTTATTGATTTAGCTAGTCAGAACCGAAACGACGAAGCCTATTCTATTTACACCACAACTTTAGATGATTTTGCTGAGAATATGGCAAGTGATGCACGCAATCTTATGACTCAATGTTCTGAAGATGCCAATCAACTGAATGAAGAAAATAAACAAAGTCTATTCACTACTATGATTATTTCTGCCATTCTCTCTGTTGTGGCCATTATTTTCTTTATTACATTGGCAACATGGATTGCACGTTTAATTGTAAATCCAGTGAAAGAGTTGCAGGCTAATATGTTAAAAGCAGGCGATGGCGATTTGACTGTGCAAGGTACTTATTCATCTAAGGATGAAATCGGTCAATTAACCCAATCATTTAATTCGATGATTAACAATATTCGTAATACGGTTACAAAAGTGACTGAAACTGCTAATCATGTAGCATCAGCATCTGAAGAATTAAACGCCAATGCAGCAGAAACTACGAAGGCAACAGAGATGGTTGCAAATACGATGGAAACTATTGCTCATGGATCAGTAGAGCAACTAAACAATGTGTCTAACACCGTCAATACTGTCAATGAGCTTTCCACAGGTGTGCAACAAGTAGCTGGAAATGCTCAAGCTGTTACCGAGCTTTCAGGTGATTCTTTATCCCTGGTGATAAATGGTATGAATGCCGCGGATCAAATGAATCAACAAATGATGGACATTACAGAACGAGTAAATGGCTTATCCGAAGTTGTCGGCTTGTTAGGAAAACGTTCTAATGACATTGGTCAAATTATTGATTCGATTACAGCAATTGCTGAACAAACAAATCTCCTTGCCCTGAACGCCGCAATTGAAGCCGCACGTGCTGGTGAGCATGGAAAAGGCTTTGCCGTCGTTGCTGATGAAGTTAGGAAATTAGCAGAACAGTCTGCAGTGTCTTCTAACCAAATTGAAGTATTGATTTCAGAGACACAGAAAGATACTCAAAAGGCTGTTGAATCAATGAAGTTAGTAACAGCAGGAGTTAATGAAGGGATTAAAACAACAGAAAGTACACGTACAACTTTCGCTTCAATTCAAGGTGCCATTCAAAGTGTTACGATGCAAGTAGAAGAAGTATCTGCAGCGGTCGAGCAAATGGCAGCTGGAACTGAAGAAATTGTTGGTAGTATGAATACAATCCACTCTATAACTAAATCTACCACAGCCGGTACAGAGAGTATTTCTGCTGCAACTGAAGAACAAACGGCATCAATGGAGGAAATTTCATCATCTGCTCATGCACTTGCAACTTTGGCAGAAGAGTTAAGAGATTTGGCAGCTCAATTCAAGGTTTAATATGATTATTATGGGCAGCACCACTTTTAACATTTGAATATGACTTTACACATTTTCAAAGGAATAACAACATCATTCAGATAAAAAAGAAGCGGTTAGATCATTTTTTAATCTAAACCGCTTCTTCTTATAGCTCCACACTGTTCCTCTCTTCTTTCATTTCCATACCCATTGTTTAACTACCTCATTCACTTTCTTTTGCCAAGGTAAAATTTCTTATTTCAGAATAATTATCAATAATAACGCTGTGATATTCATTTATAATCACTATCGCTACCACCAGAAACGATTAAACGGCTTGAGCCCTTTAGAATTCAGGGTTCAAGCCGCTTAATATATTTTTATTATTTCCGTTGTCCACTTGAAAGGAAGCAGTTCGAAACAGTAAATGATTTTTTGTTTTTTATTTTAATACCTCCGGATGGAAACCATCTTTTTGGAAGTAATTTTTATGTGACCAAATATTTAACTTTTCTTTTTCCGCACCTTGTTGAATTTCTCTAAACTCATCCTCAAACGTATTGTTTGGTTTATGAATAAAGCGAACTGCCGCAAGCCCTTCATTCAATAAAGATTCCTGCAATAATACATCATCCACGAAGACATAGGCTAATAGTCGATCATAGTTATCTGTTTCTGGTCCAACATCGTAAACCGCTTCTATCTTTTTAGCGTTTTCTAACAATTTAATCGTATAATCTCTCGCCTCTTCAGCATAAGGCTGTGCTTCACCTTTGTTATAATTCATCTCTGGTGTATCTACCATCAGTAAGCGAATTTTTTGTTTCTTTCCGTTAATTGTCGCCTGAATTGTATCGCCATCATATGCTTTAATATAGTCAACATCAAAGCGCTTATTTCCTGTTTTTTCTTCAACCTGTTCAATGGAAATAGTACCCTGCTGGTCGGTAGTTGTTGTTGCATTCTTTTCTTCGGCTGGTGATCTGCCAAAAATCATATACAATGCAACGGCTAGAATGATTGTACCACTCGTAATTAACGTTTTTATATCTTGCATTTTCATGTAGTAGGTCCCTCACATTTTTATTACATTTAAAGAAGCTTTCAAACAGCATCTTTCACTAATCAAAAACCTTAAAAGTTTCACGATGTTTCTATTGTAAAATATCAGGCTACTACATTCAAGCTATGTAGGTGCAAGCGACTCGATGATTTGAGGATACTTCAACAAACTGACTATTTTTATCACATAACGTGTTGAGCAGTAATAATTTAAAGAATTTATAAAAGAAGTGTCTGACTACTCCCACAGCTAAAGCAGCGGGGTTCTTATATACTTAAAAGAAGCGTTACAAAGCTCTCCACAGATGGTGTTGCCATGACCTGTGTACAACATCTTTGATTTATCTTCTGTTCTATAAGACTTTCTTATTTACA
>NZ_JARVRU010000051.1:0-6127 GCF_030209535.1 Lysinibacillus sp. fls2-241-R2A-57 | reverse complement strand
AAAGCGAAGCGACAGCAACAAATCTTTTCTGTGCGAAAGCGAAGCGACAGCAACAACAAAGCGCTCAGTCGGAACGCAAATCAACCCCACGTTATGGTAATAGGCTATATTATGTATCTTATCTTGGAATATCCAAAACTTAGGAATATAATGTAGCTATAACTCGGAATTTGTCAAATAACTCGGAAAATATGAATATATAATTAGGAGAGGTGGATATAATTGGATATAGAAAATTCCAATCGGTTTCTTACAGCGTTTAATCGGATAGATCAAAGGTTAAGAGATATTATCGGTGCAAAGGATTTTATGCCCTTTTATCGTCTCATCGATCAAGCTAAAAAGAAGGATGTACTAGTTCGTAAATATGAAGACGATTTGCGCTCTTATGCAGATTTACGAAATGCAATTGTTCATCATCGTACATCCTTAGAATATGTAATTGCTGAACCACATTTAGACGTGGTGGAAAGAATTGAATATATAGAGGCAACACTCGCTAAGCCAATACTTGTTGGACAAATGTTTCGCAAAAAAGTGCTAGTGTTTCAGGAAAGTGACTCATTAAAACATGTATTAAAAGTTATACGCCATCGTAAATATACACAGTTTCCTGTATACAATAAAGATCAGTTTAAAGGACTTGTGACGACAGTAGGAATTACAAACTGGCTAGCTACGGTGATGGTAGGCAATCAAATACCTGAGCAAATTCCGACTTTGCACGATATTTTATTACATGAAAAAAATAGAGTGAATTATAAATTTGTGAGTAGATACATAACGATTTACGAGGCTGAAGATATTTTTAAACAAGGAGTAGAGCGGGGAAGCCGTTTTGAGGCGTTGCTAATAACGGAGCACGGGAAGCCACATCAAAAACTAATCGGCATTGTTACGCCATTAGATATTGTAAAAATAGATTAAGCAAGACGAGACAAGCTGTTAAGGGCTTGATCGTCTTGCTTTATCCTTCAAGCTTACATATAGAGAGCCATTTGCTTGAACTTGGGCAAAAAAGACATCTTCAACGGATTGGACATTTTGTTTTTTTAGCTTCTTCATAAGCCAATCTTCTGTCAACTCAAGTTCAACTAAATTTTCATAAATAACCTGCCCATCTGAAGCTACTTCTGTTGGTATATAGGTTGGTGGTGTTACATCGGCCTTCACATCTTGTTTGGTAGCCGGTTGTTCAGTGGGCTTTGGTAGCACACTTAGTTTACCCGTCGTTTCAAGTAATGCATATTGCACATCTTGTACAGAGAATACGGCTTGTTCTCGTAGCATCATTGTTAACTCATCCATATGCAAACGGTTTTTTCTTAAAGCAGATTCTAAAATAAGTCCATTTTGAATAAGGATTGTCGGCTTATCATCGACAAGTACACGAGCCTTTTTAGATTTAATGGTAATAATGGTCATCAAATAAGTTAGAACGCCCCACCAAATGAGGGCAATAAGCCCATCTAAAAACGGTGTTTCAGCCTGTGCTGCTATTTCAGATGCAATCGAACCAAATGTGATACCTGTCGTATAGTGGAAAAATGTAAGCTGACCAAGCTGCTTTTTTCCGAGAATTCGGGCTACAATTAGTAGTGCGAAAAAAGCAAGTGTTGCTCTAAGTATCATTTCCCAAAAATTGGCGTGAATAAAATCGTCCATACATAAATCAACTCCTTAAACTACTGTCGAAAAATAGCTTGTGCAAAAAGGTCAATAGTATGCGAAAATCGTTTGTATACCAAATTTTGAGATAAATTAGAAAGTGGGGTGGTAACATGAAACAGGTTGGAAATTTTAATAACCCTGTCTATCCAATTATGATTGCAATAGCTGTTGCTCATCTTATCAATGATACGATGCAGGCTGTTATTCCAGCGATGTTCCCGATATTAAAGAGTGATTTAGGTTTAACCTTTACACAAATAGGGCTTATATCATTTGTCTTGAACATATTTGCCTCAGCGTTACAGCCAGTTGTTGGCTTTATCAGTGATAAAAAGCCAATGCCATACGCGTTGCCAATTGGTATGATTAGTTCGTTTATAGGTATTGCAATAATCGCGTTCACAACGCAGTATTGGATTATTCTTATTGCGGTATTATTTTTAGGTTTTGGTTCAGCTATATTTCACCCTGAAGGATCAAGGGTGTCGTTTATGGCAGCAGGCTCCAAAAGAGGACTTGCACAGTCGGTTTATCAAGTGGGCGGAAATTCTGGACAAGCACTTGCCCCACTAATTAGTGCTTATATTTTTGATATTTTTGGACAACGTGGTGCAGCAATTGTATTAGTGGTGGCAACGGTCGGAATTATTCTGTTGAGTAAAATTGCAGGATGGTATAGAAAGCAGTTGGAGCAAGAGCGCGTAGCCAAGAAAAAACGCGTCTTAGTTTCTACGTTGCCTCCATTAACAAAAAAACAAGTAGGCATCGCGTTAACGTTACTATTTACTATTATTTTTGCGAGATCATTTTATACTACTAATATTACAAGTTTTTATGTATTTTATTTAATGGATCATTATGGTGTTAGTCTTCGCCTTGGACAAATTTTAATTTTCAGCTTTATGGCATTTGGTGTCATAGGAACATTTTTCGGAGGTTCATTATCAGATCGAATTGGTAGAAAAAATGTTATTTTATTATCCGTAGTTGTACCAATGCCATTTTGTTTAGCATTGCCTTATGTACCGCTATGGACAGCAATGATATTTTTAGTGATTATCGGTACACTCATTATGATTAGCTTCTCGGTAACAGTAGTCTACGCACAGGAGCTTGTCCCGACAAAAATTGGTACAATGGCAGGTTTAACAACTGGCTTTGCTTTCGGAATGGGTGCAATCGGTGCGATGGTAATTGGTGTATTAATGGACCATAGGGGGATCGATTTTACGATGATGGTCGTATCTTTGTTACCATTATTATTACTAGTAGCATTTTTCTTACCTAAGGATACGCCAGCTTCGGCGGTGTAGCTTAAAGAATAATTTTCGTCTTTGTAACGGTTTCTGTGGCAGGGCATTTAATATGTCGAGCAGCGTACCGTTCTCGCGTACCTTTAGCAGAAGGGGCGGGGGAGGACGAACTGAAGAAAAATATATATGACACAGGCAGATCTCCATTTTTGGGGATTTGTTTTTTTATTCATTTTGAAATTCCTCAGATTAGAGGGATAAATGTTGTGAAATCTGAAAATAGTAAAGTAATGCTGACTCATTACTAAAAACGTATGCCAAGTATATAGGTTGATTGGAATGAAGGTAGGGCACCTTATGGATGATGAGTCAATTTTGATTGAAAAATCAAGATAAATTGATTTGTCAGAAAATTTTGTGTATAATATTTTATCTAAAAATTTTTAGTTTAGCTTGATTATTGCTTAAAAAGGGTATATCTTAATTAGCAGATAGATTTTTTATTCTTAAAGATGAATAAATATCCATTCGATATTTTCGAGAACTAGATTCTCGTAGACAATAAAACATAAATAAAAGGAGATCGTTGAATATGAAGAAGAAATTTTTCATGCTAATGCTCGTTCTAGTAATTGGTGTACTAGCAGCATGTGGCGCAAAAGAAGATAAAGCGAATAATGCAAGTTCAAATGCTGACAAAGGCACAGAAGAAAAGCAAGTATTAAAAGTAGGTACATCATCTGATTATGCACCATTCGAGTATGTTGATGTAGCAAAAGGTGAAGAAATTATCGGTTTTGATATCGATTTAATTAAATTAGTTGGTGAAAAATTAGGTGTAGAAGTGCAAGTTCAAGATATAGACTTCAACAGCCTAGTGCCAGCTCTACAAGCAGGTAAAGTTGATGTTGTTATTTCTGGTATGTCACCGAACAAAGAACGTGAAGAAGTTGTAGACTTCTCTGATAAATATAATCAAACAGAGCAAGTGATCATTGTAAAAAAAGATAGCGGTATTAAAAGTGAGGCTGATTTAGCTGGTAAAAAAATTGGTGTGCAAACAGCTTCTATCCAAGAAAATTTAGGTAATAAAATTGCTAAAGAAGTAGATGCAACGGTTGAAGGACGTACACGAATTCCTGAAATTATCCAAGACATGATGTCTAAACGTTTAGATGCTGGGATTGTAGAAAGCGGTGTAGCAAAAGGTTATTTGGCAACAAACGATCAACTAGAAGCGTTCCCGGTTAAAGAGCAACCTGAAGACTACAAAGCAATCGCTGTTCAAAAAGGTAGCGATCTTAAAGATAAAATTAACAAAGCATTAAAAGAATTAACGGATGAAGGCAAAATTAAAGAGCTAGAAGAAAAATGGTTAAAAGTTAAATAAGCAAGTTGAACTGCGATAGCTCTATTTCGAGCTATCGCTTATACTTTTCATTTCCTAAAAAAGAACGAGAAAGGAGGGGACGCTGTGAATTTAGATTTTACAGCTATCATTCCCTCTATTCCTTATATATTAAAAGGGATAGGTGTTACACTTCAAATTGCAATCGGGGCATCAATCATCGGTTTTATAATTGGTATATTACTAGCATTATGTAAAATTGGTAAAGTAAATGTTTTGCGTTGGTTTGCGGATTTTTATACATCGATTTTCCGTGGTACACCGCTCGTACTACAATTAATGATTATTTACTATGCAGTGCCACAATTATTAGATATTCAAATTGACCCAGTTCCAACGGCTATTATTGCATTCGGTTTAAACTCTGGTGCTTATATTTCTGAAATCATTCGCGGTGGTATTAATGCGGTCGATAAAGGACAGATGGAAGCGGCACAGGCACTAGGTATTCCATATGCAAAAATGATGAAGGATATTATTATCCCACAAGCCGTAAAAAATATTTTACCATCTTTAGTGAATGAATTTATTACATTAAATAAAGAAACAGCAGTTGTAACAGTTATTAGTGCACTGGATATTATGCGTCGAGCGTATATTGTAGGTGGCTCAACATACCGCTATCTTGAGCCTTTACTATTTGCAGGTGTAATCTACTACATTATGACGCTTGTATTAACGTTCCTTGGTAAAAGAATTGAGAAAGGAATGAGAAAAAGTGATTAAAATTGAAGATTTACACAAATCATATGGACAAAATGAAGTACTAAAGGGTATTTCAACAGAAGTTAAAGAAAAAGAAGTAATTGCCATTATTGGACCATCTGGATCTGGTAAATCAACATTCCTTCGTTGCTTAAATTTGTTGGAAGAGCCAACGAACGGAAAGATTACAATTGCTGGTGATGTTCTAACGGATAAAGGGACAGATATTATGAAAATCCGTGAAGAAGTTGGCATGGTGTTTCAACATTTCCATCTTTTCCCTCATAAAACGGTGCTCCAAAATTTAACATACGCACCGATCAATGTTAAGGGTATGGACAAGGCAGCTGCTATCAAAAAGGCTGAAGATTTATTAACGAAGGTAGGCCTATTTGAGAAGCGCAATGAATATCCAAACCGTCTATCAGGAGGGCAGAAGCAACGTGTTGCCATTGCCCGAGCACTAGCGATGGATCCTAAAGTAATTTTATTTGACGAACCAACCTCAGCTCTTGACCCTGAAATGGTAAAAGAGGTATTGGCTGTTATGAAAAACCTTGCTGATACTGGGATGACCATGTTAATCGTAACGCATGAGATGGGCTTTGCTCGTGAAGTAGCGGATCGTATATTATTCCTTGATGGCGGAAAGTTAATTGAGGATGCACCACCAGAGGAATTTTTCACATCACCATCTACACAGCGTGCGAAAGATTTCTTAGAAAAAGTATTATAAACAGGGAAACGCATTTAGACTTCTTGAAGGAGTGTCTAGATGCGTTTTTTTTACTTTTGTTCATTTGTTGTGGTATTTATACGAATTAGTTGACGGAAAGAAGAGTCTAAGCGACGGATAGAAGGGCAGAAGTGACGGAAAGAAGAGCCGTGGTGACGGATAGAAAGGCAGAAGTGACGGAAAGAAAACCTGGGGCGACGGAAAGAGAAGGCTAGAGCGACGGATAGAATCGAAGCGATGGAAAGAAGAGCCAAGGTGACGGATAGAAAGGCAGAAGTGACGGAAAGAAGACCCGAGGCGACGGAAAGCGAGGCTAGAGCGACGGATAGAATCGAAGCGACGGAAAGAAGAGCC
>NZ_JARVRU010000004.1:0-61179 GCF_030209535.1 Lysinibacillus sp. fls2-241-R2A-57 | reverse complement strand
AAGCGACGGAAAGAGGCCGAAGCGACGGATGGAAGAGCTAGAGCGACGGAAAGAAGGGCCAAAGCGACGGAAAGAGGCCGAAGCGACGGAAAGAAGGGCCAGAGCGACGGATAAAAGAGCGAAGTGGGCTCATCGGGACGCGCCTGGGAAAGCGCTCAGTCGGAACGGAAATCCCAACCCTGCGTTATGGTGATGAGACATAATTTCATCGAAGCTGATAAAAAAGGTGTGAAAAAATGCTTGGATTATATTGGTTTCTAAGTTATGTTGTAGGGAACTTTATGACGGCGTATGTCGTTGGAAAAGCGTATGGTGTTAATTTACAGGAGCATAAGAGTAAAAACTTAGGGGCTCGAAATGCTGGCAGTGTTATAGGGAGAGCTGCTTTTATATGGACCTTTTTAGGGGATTCTTTAAAGGGTGTGCTTATTGTTGCTGTAGGACGTTTATGGCATTTCGAAGAATGGGAAATAGTGCTAGGTGCTTGTTTAGTAATGCTTGGTCATTTGTTTCCGTTTTGGCTTAAATTTAAAGGGGGAAAAGGAGTAGCAACTTTTATAGGTGTAGGTCTGGCATTGTCACCAAGCTTATTTTTAATGATGGTTGTAGGGACAGCTCTTACCCTTATTGTAACTAGAAGTTTAACACTTAGCATGTTAGGTGGCTTTGTATTATATATTGGAGCGATTATTTATACAGATAAATTACTGTTATACATACCGATACTAATAGCAATAAGCTTTATGCTTATTAAACATATGTCGAATATTAAAGAAGCTCTAGGGAGTAGGGAGTGATTACATGTATTGGTGTAAAATAGCACATACAGAAGCGGAGTTTGAGGAAATTGCGCGATTAAATTATGAAACCTTTGTCGAAGAAATTCCACAGCATAAACCTAACTCCGCTAGAAAAAAAATTGACCGTTTTCATCATGAAAATACGTATATCGTTGTTTACAAAGGAATAGAACTTATAGGTATGCTTGCCTTTAGAGATCAAAGACCGTTTTCAATTGATGAAAAGATAGGAGAGGTTGAGCAATATCTATCAAAGGAAATTAGTAATAAGTTATGTGAAATTCGCTTGCTTGCTGTGAGGAAGGCATATCGAACAGGAAGAGTACTACTAAAATTGACACAAGCATTAACTGCTTTTGCATACGAAAAAGGTTATTCAGCAGCAGTAATCTCAGGTACTACTCGTGAAGAAAAACTTTATAAGCAAATGGGTTTTACTCAATTTGCCCCTGCTACAGGGACAGAAGATGCTTTATTTTTACCAATGGTATTAACGAGACAGCAATTTGAAAAGTCTTTACAGCAAAGACTTGCGAAGGATTGCCATACATTTTATCCAGGGCCAGTGAAACAAAACGAACCATTCCAGTATTCTGAGCTTTCTCATCGTTCGTTAGGCTTTCAATCAATATTTGAGCAAATGAGAAACAAGTTGCTTCAATTATCAGGAGCAGCGCATGTAGCTACAATTGTAGGAACAGGGACATTGGCAAATGAAGTGATGTTAGGGCAATTGAAGGCTCAACAATTAGGGCGTGGACTAATTTTAACAAATGGTGAGTTTGGAGAACGTCTTCGAAAACAAGCAGAGAGATGGTCATTGGATTTTGATGTGATAGAGCAAGATTGGGGAAAATCGTTTGATACAAATATGTTGGACTCGTATCTACAAAAAAAATCTTATCAATGGCTTCTTGCAGTACATGGGGAAACGTCGACTGGTACTTGTAATGACTTAAAAGGAATTTTACATCTGACTAAACGTTACGATATAAAGCTTTGCGTAGATTGCATTAGTTCGTTCGGAGCAATGCCATTTTCTTTAGAAGATTGTTATTTAGCGACTGCAGTAAGTGGAAAAGCTATTGGTGCACTTAGCGGCTTGGCTTTTGTTTTTTCGCAAAACATTGTGAAACCATCTACTACATTACCTGCTTATCTCGATTTAGCTAATTACCAGCAAGGTGCGATTCCGTTTACGTTACCAGCAGTACTTGTTGCAAATGTTGAAGCAGCATTACAAGCGTATCCAGAAAGATATGGACAGCTACAGCAACGCTTTACTACTTTGCTGCAGCTACCATTTATGCACTATCAAGTTTCAACTAGACAATATCCAATGTTAATCACTTTACAACTTCCTAAGGCTTTAGCAAATCTACAGAGCGATTTAAAGTTAAATGGGTTTTATGTTCATGCAGATAGCCAATACTTACGGCGAAGAAATTTTATACAGCTTTCAGTAATACAGCCAGATTTTGAGTTTGCAATCGATCAATTACATAATATTTTAAGTTATTATAAGCAAGTTGAAGATGCATAAGTTGACGTGAAAATTGAATACATTAGCTTTACATGAAAAATTCCTTTAAATCAAGAGGAGTGCCTGCTGTGTTGAGCCCAATTAATAATTTTAATCGTGCCTTTTGACCATTAATACCAGTTGCAAATATAGCTCCTAAGTCTTCGAGCATTTTGCCACCACCAACATAGCCGTAGACACCCTCTGCGATACCATTAAAACAACGGGATACGAGTATAACAGGAATACCGCGCTCTAAGAGACTCTCAATCCCTTTAACAACTGTTGGAGGGACATTACCTTGTCCAAGTCCTTCTAACACAACGCCATCATATTTACATGCGAGTACTACATCAAGTAAATCAACCTCCATGCCAGCATACACTTTCAGCATGGCCACGCGTTTTGGTAATCCATGAATATCTACATATTGGCGGCGGATGGGAGCATGATGAAACAATATTCTTGATTTTGTGATAAGTCCAATCGGGCCATACTGTGGTGATTGGAAGGTGTTTACAGAGCTTGTGCTTGTTTTTGTAGTGTTAACAGCAAGATGGACTTCATCGTTCATGACAACAAGCACACCTTTTTCACGCGCCTCTTCATCAACAGCTACACGAACGGCTTCCACTAAGTTATAAATACCATCTGCACCAAGTTCGTTGGAGGAGCGCATTGCACCCGTTAAGACAATAGGAATCGATAAATCAGTAGTTAACTCTAAAAAATAAGCTGTTTCTTCTAATGTATCAGTACCATGTGTGATGACAATGCCATCAATTTGCTCCTCTGAAACTTTTTCAATAATGAGGTTACGTAATGTAAGCATTTCTTTTGGTGTAATATGTGGAGATGGAAGATTAAAAGCCTCCATTTCAATAATTGTAGCAAGTGTGTTGAGTTTGTTGCTTTCCTTCATTAGCGGATTTTCCTTGTTTGGTATAACGGCACCTTCATCAGTCATTGCCATAGATATTGTTCCACCGGTATGAATTAATAAAATTGTTTTTTTCATAAAAAAGATATCTCCTTTTAAAAAGTTTTATGTCATTACATGGTATAATAATAGCAGTTTATCTTCATTCAGCAGAAGTCTCCCACCTTTGAAGGTGATGAGATGAATGCGAATATGGTTGTCCAACATCTAATGAAATAGATGAACTCACTCTAAGAACGCCACGTCCTGTGGCAAAACCATCTGCTGCTGATGCTTTGCTTTCTTGCAAAAAACATTGTTGGTCTAAAGCCTCCAGCGGATGTCACGGATTTTGAATTGTGCTAACATAATTTAAAGTTTGATCATAATTATGTCAAGGCGAAATTGATTTTTGAAAGGAGCCGGCAACATGATCATTTTATTATCAGCTGCCATTGCTCCCGGTCTAGCGCTTTTTAGTTACTTCTATTTGCGCAATCAGATGGCAACGGAGCCAAGAAGAACCTTACTTCAAACGTTTTTGTATGGCGCATTTTTAACGTTCCCAATCTTGTTTTTACAATATGTACTAACAGAAGAAGGGGTTTTTCGATATCTTTATCTACAAGATGTAGTTTTTTCTAGTGTAGTTGAAGAATTTTTTAAATGGTTTGTTCTTTTAATCGGAATCTACAATCATGTAGAATTTGATGATCCGTATGATGGCATATTGTATGGTGCAAGTATATCTCTTGGTTTTGCCACGATTGAAAATGTTCTTTATTTATTTTCATTTGGTTTAGATACTGCATTTATGCGAGCATTATTACCTGTCTCAAGTCATGCTTTGTTCGGTGTTGTAATGGGCTATTATTATGGACGTGCCAAGTTTTCGAAGCTTGCAAAGACGAAAGAAATGATTGCTATGGCGCTTTGTGCACCGGTAGTATTACACATTTTATATAATACAATTTTAACATTCAAAGGGTACTGGGTATATTTAATGATACCGTTTATGCTATTTTTGTGGTGGTTTGGGCTGCGAAAAGTCAAGCTCGCTCACTATCATCTTGTGCAACATTTGCATATGCATAAAAAAATATAAAGCGTAGAAATCTATAAAAGATTTCTACGCTTTTCTATTTTTTAACTTCTTTCAGCAAGTGTTTTATGTAACGTAAGTGAAACGGCAGTTACAAGTGTTTTATGTAACGTAAGTGAAACGGCAGTTACAAGTGTTTTATGTAACGTAAGTGAAACGGCAGTTACAAATGTCTAAAAACCTGCTGAAATATAGGAACTCAGTCTAAGAACGCCACGTCCTGTGGCAACGACTGAGTGACCAACATCACGTTGGCCCAAAGCCTCAGCGGATTTCACGTAATCGGAAAAGAGTTCAATATAGGATGTTAGCCTAAAATCGCTACCTGACCTGCATCGGTGCCGCTGCCGCTTCGCTTTCGCGCAATAAACATTTGCAGGTTTAAGCACAAAGCCTCTGGACGCAATTTTGCCGAGGCAAAATTGATATGTATAAAATGAGTCGTTTGTTTCAAGCTATGAATAAAAGGAGTGATAATAATGCGTTTAGTAAGCTTAATTTTTGCTTTGATGTTGGGGGTTGGCATATTTGCTATTCCGCAAAATGACGCCATAGCCTTTACCGAGCAACAGATTTCTCGTGGTGCTTATGGAGATGATGTCATTGAACTGCAGTCAAGGTTACAATACTTAGGATTTTATAAAAGTAAAATTGATGGAAAATTTGGCTATAACACATATTGGGCTTTACGGAATTTCCAAGAGAAATATGGTTTACCAGTGGATGGAATAGCCGGCGCTAATACAAAAAAAGCTTTATCTGGCAATTCAGATTACGATGAAGCTTGGGTTAAAGCTCAATTAAATGCAGGTAATCAATTTACCTATTATGGAGGCAAGCCACTTGAACAGCAAGTGAAAACGAACACTGGCGGCGGTGGTGGTGGTGGAGGTAAAAGTAGTGGTAGTAGTAATAATAACGGCACTAAAACTCAAGTACCTCCAAAGTATACTGAAAGAGACGTACAGTTAATGGCGAATGCGGTTTATGGTGAAGCGAGGGGAGAGCCTTATGAAGGTCAGGTAGCAGTAGCGGCTGTTATTTTAAATCGTCTGGAAAGTCCTGACTTCCCAAATTCAATTTCAGGTATTATTTTCCAACCATTAGCATTTACAGCAGTGGCGGATGGGCAAATTTGGCTTGAACCCAACGAACGCGCAAAAGAAGCTGTTATTGACGCTATGAATGGATGGGATCCTTCAGAAAATGCACTTTATTATTTTAATCCGAAGACAGCTACAAGTAAGTGGATTTGGTCACGACCTCAAATAAAACAAATTGGAGAACACATTTTCTGTTCATAAGAAAGGAGGAAAATAAATGAGAACTATGCTTGTTATACTTACTGTGGCAGTTATTGGATTAGGGGCATATAGCGTTCATGTGAATAAAGAAAACGCTAGTTTACAACGTACTGTGCTAGCTCAGTACACAAATAGTTTAACGGATGCATCTGAGAAATTATCTGGTCTACAAAAAGCTGTTTCACAATCTCTATTGTTTCAAGATGACAAAGCAATTGACAATGAGTTAGATTCTGTTTGGCGACTAAGCTCTGACGTTCAATCTTCTTTAGCTACTATTCCTGTCGGGCAAGAAGTCTCAAACGATTGGCTAAGTTACTTAGGACGCCTAGGAGATGAGGCAAAGAAAACAGCAGAAACAGGAGATTATGAAGCTTGGCGAAAAAAAATGCCACAGGTCTCTACAAATTTACAATCACTTTCAGATGAATGGACATCCGCGACAGTAGACTTTTATAAAAATAACGGTAAAATGGATGTCTGGTTACGACAAGTAGATACTAAGAGCCCGAATACAACATTTGATAATGTACAAAAGACATTAAAAGATTACAACGAAAAAGATTTCCCACTGACATTAAGTGAATCGGATTGGCAGAAAAAAATAGAACTTAAAGCATTGCAAGATTCAGTCATTACTGAAAAAGAAGCATTGGAAAAAGTGAAAAATTTATTCCCTATCATAAAAGATGCAACATTTACTGTTACGAAAAGTAGTGATACTGCACCATATCCGTTTTATCATATCCAATTCCACCAAGGTATTCGTTTAGGATATGTCGATTTAACAGAAAAGGGTGGGCATTTAATATCCTACTTAGTGGAACGCCCAGTAGATGAAGCAAGATTATCACAGGATGAAATTAAGAAAAAAGCTGAAGAATATTTAAAACGACTTGGCATGAATGATGTTGCATTTGTGGAATCTCGTGAAAACAATCAAGCATGGCATCTGACATTTGCACGTGTCCATCCTGGAGATAATGCGTTGATTTATGCAGATGGCGTTCAACTAAAACTTGCAAAGGATAACGGCGAGTTACTTGGTGCCAATGCAATGGAATATATTCAGGAAGAGACGATTAAATCACAAACTCCAAGACCAATTGATTGGAAAACTTTCTTCGATAATGATGTGAAAGTAGAGGAAGTAAGAAAAATTTATACAGATAACGGTCAATTTGATCAACGCCTTTGTTATGAGGTGATTGCGGTCCGTGATAAAAATACCCAAGAAACATTCAGAGTTGTAATTGATGCAGAAAATCACAACGTCTTAAAAGTGGAATATTTAACGTAATCTAAGGAAAAAATACCAGTTCATATAGCCAAAATGGGCATCTCATGCGATAATGAATTTATATTTGTGCTCGGGGAGATGCTCATGGAAATAAAAATTGGTACACAATTAGAACTTGAACCAACTTATACAGAGCGTGTTGAAAGATTTCGCTGTAAAGTTGTAGAACAAAAAGACAATATCATTTACATCGATTATCCAATAAATGTTGTCACAAAGAAAACAGCATTTTTAATAGACGGTTCTGAATTTAGTGCTACTTTTCTTACGGAGGACAAACTATCATTTGCTTTCAATACAGAAGTGATTGGACGTAAAGCTGGCAATATACCAATGATTATGTTGCACTGTCCAAAGGCAGAAGACTTTATCAAAATTCAACGTCGTGAATATGTACGAGTTGAAACACCCGTGGATGTAGCGATACAGTTTAAGGATTACAAATATCAGCTAGTAACTGCGGATATTAGCGCAGGTGGTTTGGCAGTTGTCCTAAAAGGGGCAATTGCTTTCCAAGATGATGATGAGGTTAAGTTAACAATTGTTTTACCGTATGCCAATGGGGATATTAAATATGTAATCACGGATGCGACGGTTGTTCGTATAGACGAAAACGATGACAAAAAAATAGCAACTATACAGTTAACAGATACAGATGATGTAGACAAACAGCATATTGTTCGTTTTTGCTTTGAACGTCAGTTAGTCAATCGTCGTAAAGAAACGAATCCTTTTGATGATTGATTTTTAAAAAAGCCCTCTGCTAGTAGAGGGCTTTTTTATGGTACAATGTGGTGTGATAGAAAGTAGGGAAGAATATGAAGAAAAACATTCAAATTGCGATTGATGGACCTGCTGGTGCTGGGAAAAGCACAATCGCAAAAATTGTTGCGGAGGCACTTGGATTTACTTATATCGACACGGGAGCAATGTATCGTGCTGTGACGTATAAAGCAATGCAACAAAACATACATTTAGATGATGAAACAAAATTAGCAGAAATGTTAGCATCTAGCACAATTGAATTAAAACCTTCATCTCATGGGCAGCTTGTCTATTTAGACGGGAAGAACGTGTCGGCAGAAATTCGATCAAATGAAGTAACTTCATCTGTTTCAGAAGTATCGGCTCATGCTAAAGTGCGTGAACTATTAGTGGCACAGCAACAAAAACTTGCAGCTAACGGTGGCGTTGTTATGGATGGGCGCGATATTGCTACGCATGTGTTAAAGAATGCAGAGCTAAAAATCTTTATGTCTGCAACTGTAGAAGAGAGAGCGAGACGTCGTTTTATTGACAATCAAAAGCGAGGAATTGAATCTTCAATTGAGAAACTTCAAGAAGAGATTGCTCTACGTGATAAAATGGATAGTGAGCGTGAAGCATCACCACTAATTCAAGCAAAAGATGCCATATTTTTAGACACGACAGCACTGTCAATTGATGATGCAGCACAGGCCATTTTAAAATTAGCGCAAGAAAAAATGGTGTAAATCCAAAAATTTCAGACATTTTTTGAATTTAAAGGATTTATTTTTGTTTTTGTCTTCAAAATCGAATAAAATAGTAAGGGAAGATGCGAAGGAGGGTTACATATGTCTGAAGAAATGAACTATGCAGAACAAACGTTTAACGAAGGTGATATCGTCAAAGGTATTGCAGAGCAGGTTGATGAAAAAGCGGTAACTGTTTCAATTCCAGGTGCACCATTCGACGGGATTATTCCGATAAGTGAATTATCAAGCTTACACATTGAAAAAGCGTCTGACTTAATCTCTGTTGGAGATGAGCTGGAGTTGATGATTACAAAGGTTGAAGATGAAAACTATGTATTATCAAAACGTAAAGTAGATGCTTTAAAAGCATGGGATACACTTGAGCAACAATTCAACGCTGAGGAAGTTTTTGAAGCGGAAGTAAAGGATATTGTTAAAGGTGGTCTTGTCGTCGATTTAGGAGTACGTGGCTTCGTTCCAGCATCCCTTGTAGAAGATTACTTTGTTGATGATTTCGAAGACTATAAAGGCAAATCTCTTAGCTTTAAAATTGTTGAGCTTGATAAAGAAAAAAACCGCTTAATTTTATCACATCGTGCTGTAGTGGAAGCTGTAAAAGCTTCTCAAAAGAAAGATGTTATTAACCAAATTAAAACTGGCGATGTGTTAGATGGTAAAGTACAACGTATTGCATCATTTGGTGCATTCATCGATCTTGGTGGTATTGATGGCCTTGTGCATATTTCACAAGTGTCTCATGAGCATGTGAGTGATGTGAGCGAGGTTTTATCAGAAGGACAAGAAGTTAAGGTAAAGGTTCTTTCTGTAGACCCAGAAAATGAGCGTATTTCGTTATCTATTAAGGATACGATTCCTGGCCCTTGGTCGAACATCGAAGAGCGTGCTGCTATAGGTACAATATTAGATGGGAAAGTAAAACGACTTACTTCATTTGGAGCATTTGTGGAAGTTTTCCCAGGTGTAGAAGGTTTAGTGCATATTTCTCAAATCGCGCATAAGCATATTAACACGCCACACGAAGCTTTGAAAGAAGGACAAGAAGTACAGGTAAAAGTGCTTGATGTAAATGCTGGAGATGGCCGTTTAGCACTAAGCATTAAAGATTTACTTGAAAATCCTGAGGCTGAGGAAGTAATCGACTATAAATTACCAGAAGAAAACACAGGCTTCTCTTTTGGTGATGTCATTGGCGATAAACTAAAAAACTTTAAATAAACTTGACAAGTGAGGATACAGTTTGTGTCCTTGCTTTTTTTATGGAGGAAGCGGATAGAAGAGGCGAAAATGACGAAAAAAATTAAAAAGAGATGGATAGAACAGTACATAGCGCGCTCTATTGTGGATATGATATGATATAATGGCATTTTTCGTGTATAATAGCGAAAGACAAGAAGTTGGAAGGATGAAGTACAGATGACGAAACCAGTAGTAGCCATCGTAGGTCGTCCGAACGTAGGTAAGTCGACGATTTTTAATCGTATCGTTGGAGAACGTGTATCAATTGTGGAAGATATTCCAGGGGTAACACGCGACCGTATTTATAGTTCGGCAGAGTGGTTAACACATGACTTTAATATTATTGATACAGGTGGTATCGAGATTGGGGACGAGCCGTTTTTAGAGCAGATTCGTCAACAAGCAGAAATCGCCATTGATGAAGCAGATGTTATTATTTTTATGACAAACGGACGTGAAGGTGTAACAGCTGCAGACGAGCAAGTGGCAAAAATTTTATACAAAACAAAAAAACCAGTCGTTTTAGCAGTGAATAAAATTGACAACCCAGACATGCGCGAGATGATCTATGATTTCTATGCGCTTGGCTTTGGTGAGCCTTGGCCTATTTCAGGCTCTCACGGCTTAGGTTTAGGGGATTTATTAGATGAATGTGCAAAACACTTCCCAAAAGAAGATGAAGAGCAATATGGAGACGAGGTCATTAAATTCTCGTTAATTGGCCGTCCTAATGTTGGGAAATCTTCATTAGTAAATGCATTTTTAGGCCAAGACCGCGTTATTGTTAGTAACATCGCTGGTACTACTCGAGATGCTATTGACACACCTTACGCGTATGATGGTCAAGAATATGTCATTATTGATACTGCAGGTATGCGAAAAAAAGGGAAAGTGTACGAAACGACAGAGAAATACTCTGTATTGCGTGCGCTACGTGCAATTGAACGCTCTGATGTTGTTTTAGTCGTTCTAAATGCAGAAGAAGGCATTCAAGAGCAAGATAAAAAAATTGCAGGTTATGCACACGAAGCTGGGAAAGCTGTAATCATAGTTGTGAATAAATGGGATGCTATTGAAAAAGACGAGAAAACTATGAACGTCTTTACTCAACAAATTCGTGAGCATTTCTTATTCTTAGATTATGCACCAATTATTTTTGTATCGGCTAATACTAAACAGCGTGTACATCAAATTTTACCGATTATACAACGTGTAAGTGAAAACCATGCAATGCGTATTCAATCATCTATTCTTAATGAAGTGATTGAGGATGCTGTGGCGCGTAACCCAGCGCCAGCTGATAAAGGCCGCCGTCTTCGTATCTACTATGCAACTCAAGTTGCGATACAGCCACCGACGTTCGTGGTATTTGTCAATGAACCAGAATTAATGCATTTCTCTTACGAACGTTTCTTAGAAAACCGTATTCGAGAAACATTTGATTTTGAAGGAACGCCAATTCGTTTAATTTCCCGTGCTCGTGCTTAGGAAAAAAATATACACATACAGTACGCCAACCCGACGAAAGTTGTTGGGTGGCGTCTTTTTACAAGAGAGGAAAGTATAATTTTTCTAATGTCTACTATAAGATTGCTTCGAAGGTTACTCGAATTAAAGTGTAATACAAGTCTTTCTCTAGCATTTATCGTAGCTAAAAAGGGTGAATTGTCTTTTTTCTTAACAAGGGAGGATTTTAAATGGAAAAAGTTTGTGTGTTAGGGGCAGGCTCGTGGGGGACAGCGCTTGCGATGGTACTTGCAGAAAATGGGCATGATACGCTTTTGTGGACCCATCGAACTGATCAAGCAGAAGAAATTAATAACCAGCAGACGAACAAGAAGTATTTACCCGAAACGATACTACCAGCAAATTTACATGCAACAAGTGATATTTCTGAAGCAGTTGCTCATTCAGAGATAATTGTCGTTGCCGTGCCAACTAAGGCCATTCGAGAAGTGTGTGAAAAAATGATGACATCACTCGATAAAAAAGTACTGTTCGTTCATGTATCAAAGGGAATTGAACCTGATACATTAAAACGGATTTCGGAAATTTTGGCAGAAAGTCTACCAGCTGAATGTGTAGAAGAAATTGTTGTACTTTCAGGTCCAAGTCATGCAGAGGAAGTTGTTTTGCATCATCCTACAACAGTGACAGCAGCATGCGCTAACATTGAAGCTGCTGAAAAAGTGCAGGATTTATTTATGAATCAATTTTTCCGTGTCTACACAAATGAGGATGTTCTCGGCGTAGAAATAGGTGGAGCATTGAAAAACGTCATTGCATTAGCAGCGGGTATTACAGACGGCTTAAATTATGGCGATAATGCCAAAGCGGCACTTATTACTCGAGGGTTGGCTGAGATTTCACGCCTTGGAGTCAAAATGGGGGGGAATCCATTTACATTCTCAGGGCTTACTGGTATGGGAGATTTGATTGTAACGTGTACAAGCGTGCATTCTCGTAATTGGCGCGCAGGTAATTTGCTGGGGCAAGGCATGAAACTTCCAGAGGTACTCGACCAAATGGGCATGGTTGTTGAGGGCGTACGCACAACAAAAGCTGCCTATCAACTAGCAGAGAAATATGACGTTGCTATGCCGATATCAACGGAGCTTTATGGCGTTTTATTTAATAATATAGAACCGAAAATAGCAGTTGATGCATTAATGATGCGAATGAAAAAACGAGAAATCGATGACATGATGCATTAATAATATATATTTGATCCGTTTTGTCATAAAATGGACATAAATAAGGTGTCTCAGAGAATAACTGAGACGCCTTATTCTTTTTAATCATCACTATAGGCGTGTTGATTAGGAAAAAATAGGTTTATTATTGAGCGATAAAAGGATTTTTTTGTTACTATTTTGCCGATATATTTCCATTTTAACTGATTGTAGCGTAGGGCTACTCGAGAGCTCCTGTCGCTTCGCTGTCGTCGCAGAGCATAGCTTCCCGCGAGAAGCGAGAAAGCGAGACAGACGAGACCCTGCACGGAGCGAATGTTTTCCGTGCGAAAGCGTAGTGCTAACGTAGCGACTGCGACAAAGTGAGTAGCTCGTAGCGGAAATCAGCCTCTTCGCATGTATAAAAATGGTTAATCAACTCAACTGTCATCACTATAAAGGTTGTCCATTTAATGATAGTTATTGGACAACTATTTCTTTTTAGCGAAAGCACATAGTATAATATAATTTGATTGTTTTCTGACATAGAGGAAAGGTGGTTGTCTTGAATGGGTCCGTTAGCACATTTACCTGCGCTTGATGTAATGTGGGTATCCTTTTATTGTATTGGTTTTATGATTATATCAGTCGGTTTAATTTATTTAGGTCGTAATAAGGTTTCCAACGTTTTTTTACGTACAATCGTAAATTTAATAGCATACATACTGTTTGGACTTGGCACATTTTTAATGGTACTAATTGTTGCCACATGGCCAGCATAAAAAATAATGAGGTGGAAGTGACATGAAAAAACTAAGTGCTTTTCTATTGGTAATAGCATCCGCAGTTCTTCTAGTTGGTTGTGTATATCCAGAAGACGAAAAAATGGCAAAATTAGTGCCTGATGCTGACCAATTAGCGGGGGTTCAGCGAGCGGTTGATGAATATCGTGAAGCAACTGGTGGACTAGTTCCAATTAAAAACAGTGAACTAGATACTGATATATATATAAAATATTTAATTGATTTTGATAAACTAGTACCTAAATATCTTGCGCAAATTCCTGGAAATGCCTACGAAAAAGGTGGTATTTTCCAGTATATTATTTGGGATCCTGAAAACGAAGCTAAAGTAAAGTTGGTAGATTTAAATGCCGCAGAGCGTATTCGTGAAATTAATATTCGTAAAATGTCTACCCAATATTTACCGATAAAGGATGCAACTGCAGATAATGTATATCAAATTGACTTTGAAGCATTAGGGTATAAAAATGACGTAACAGTGAAAAGTCCCTATTCCGGTGCCGAATTGCCAATGTTTATGACAGGTGACGGCGAATTACATGTCGACTATTCAATCGATTTAGGTCAACTACTAAAAGAAGACAAGCCTGATGTGAAGCCTGGAGATGATATTCGTCAGCTACTTGTCGATAAGTATCCAGTAGTTCCTGCATATTCTGTACCATATACAGTAGATGAAAAAGGTGAGCCGATTTTCTTTATGGAAGCCTATAATAGTGACGCAAAAAAAGCTAGAGAAAAGGTTATAGAAGAAGCTAAAAAAGAGGAAGAAGCAAAGAATAAAAAAGAGGAAGAAGCCAAGAATAAAAAAGAATAAATCAAGAAGCTCCTTACATTTGTGAGGAGCTTTTCATATTTATCTACCAGCTTGCATATAGTGAAAAAGCGTAGATAAAGGAGGCAGAAACCTTGAGTGAAGCAGTATTTAGAGAAATTGCAGAGCGCACAAATGGCGATGTTTATATTGGTGTTGTCGGTCCAGTACGTGTAGGTAAATCAACATTTGTAAAAAAGGTTATGGAATCGGTCGTGTTACCGAATATTGTGGATGAAACAGAAAGAATGCGCGCACAAGACGAGTTGCCACAAAGCTCGCCGGGGCCAGTCATTATGACTGCTGAGCCGAAGTTTGTGCCTGCTCAAGCAACACGTATTGCGGTCGGTGATGATGAAATGACGTTCCAAATTCGTTTAGCAGATTGCGTTGGTTATATCATTGAGGGTACAAAGGGATATGAGGATGAAAATGGGCCGAAATATGTGCATACACCTTGGCACACAGAGCCTATCCCATTCCAGGAAGCGGCGAAAATAGGAACAGATAAAGTTATTCGTGACCATGCCAATATTGGAATTGTTGTAACAACGGATGGTACGGTGAATGGTATAAGTCGTCGTGCGGCAGAGAAGGCCGAAGAGGAAATTGTTGAACAATTAAAAGAAATAGGAAAACCTTTTGTTGTTGTATTGAATTGCCAAATGCCAGCAAGGGAAGAAACGGTACAGCTTCGAAATGAATTATTTGAGCGCTATAATGTTCCAGTGATTGCTACTTCAATTGATCAAATGCGTGCATCTGATATTCAGTATATTTTGCAAGAAGCGTTATTTGAATTTCCAATCCGAACAATTGAGGTTGAGAAACCAGATTGGTTAGATGTTTTAGATGCAACACACCCATTGAACATAGCATTAATTGATTCGATGGAAGAAGTGTTATCATCAATTATGAAAATAAGAGATGTGCAGCAGGCGTCAGATGCCTTTAAAGCCATTGATTTTATAGACCAAAGTGAAGTGGTGCATGTGGATGCGGGTATTGGTACCGCAGTCATTCGAGTGTCATTGCAAGGTGAGCTCTATAAGTCGGTTTGCAATGAATGGCTAGATGAGCCAATTGAGACGAAGCGGGATTGGCTACTCTTTATTAAAGAGGCAGCAGAAGCAAAAGAGGCTCAAAAACGCTTTAAAAGCGCCATTAATGAAGCAGATTCGACTGGTTATGGTGTAACATTGCCGATGATGCAGGAATTTGAGCCAACAGCACCAGAGCTCATTAAACAAAATAATTTTTTTGGTGTACGTATGAAAGCAAAGGCACCATCTTATCATATCATTCGAGTAGATATGGAATCAGAATTCGCGCCACTAATAGGCTCTGAATTCCATAGTCAACAATTACTTAAGGATTTAAATCATGCATATTTACATGATCGTGAAGCATTATGGAGCACACAGCTTTTCGGAACTCCGCTGCATGAGGTATTAAAAGAGGGGATTCGCTATAAAATGGATGCTGTCCCAGCTACAGCCAAAAAACGGATGCGACAAACAATTGAACGTATGGTGAACGAAGGTGATAGAGGTTTAGTAACATTTATTTTGTAGTAATAAAAAGTGAAAAAAAGCGCAAAAAAATAGTACGGGGCTTTTCGTTTTTATGCGAAAAGTCCTGTTATTTTTGTTTTTTGGGTGAAAAATTGATTTTTTGGTTATAATCATGAATGAATACAGTTGCGTAGCGGTTTTCTATGTGTTACTCTTTTTACAGAATTGATTCATGACCCTTTGAGAGGAGGTGAATGGTGTGAATAAAACAGAATTAGTAAACTCTGTTGCTGAAGCTGCAGGTCTTTCTAAAAAAGACGCTTCTAAAGCAGTTGAAGCTGTATTTGATACAATTCAAGATGCTCTTGCAAAGGGTGACAAAGTACAATTAATTGGTTTTGGTAACTTTGAAGTACGTGAACGTGCGGCTCGTAAAGGTCGTAACCCACAAACTGGTAAAGAAATCGAAATCGCTGCTAGCAAGGTACCTGCTTTCAAACCAGGTAAAGCGCTTAAAGATGCTGTAAAATAATACACGTCTAGTAGTTACATAGAGCAGTCTTCATGTAAATAACATGGGGGCTGCTCTTTTTAACTTCTTTCAGCAGGTGTCCAAACATTCGCTGAAATAGAGGAACTCAGTCTAAAACGCCACGTCCTGTGGTAATTTATCTGCACGAAAGCGAAGCGATAGTAACACACGACTGAGTGACCAACATTATATTTCTTCACTAAAAAAAGTTGCGCAGATAGCTAAATAAGTTAATGGTACATAGAAAGATGTAATAAACGAAAGTGTAAGCGTTAGAGATATTATTTTCACAATTTAGGTCCATCACTAAAAGTTGGGCTACCTTTGTTAAAACATATACCAGAATATTAGTTGATCTTCGTTCCGGCTGGACGATTCTTTTGGGACCCTGGAGCGAGCCTCGCGAGTGAAGTGCCTCATCGGACGCCCACAGCTGGAACGGAAATCAACCACACGTAATGGTGTGAGTCACAAATTGTAATATATACTCCTAATTAGAAACCATTAAGTGGCTATTTTGCTTATATAGCGTTGAATTTCTTTTGAATCAAGTAAGTCGTTTTGCGCTTACCTTTTGGATATGCTACGATGCATAAGGAAATGTGTAATGTATAGATACGCAGGAGGGTTTTTACGGATGTCGAATGTTGATTTATTGAAAATAGAAGAGGCAGTAAAAATGATTTTAGAAGCCGTAGGTGAAGATGTAAATCGTGAAGGTTTACTCGATACACCGAAACGTGTTGCAAAAATGTATGCGGAAATGTTTAGTGGCTTACATGAAGACGCAAAAGATTATTTTAAAACAGTGTTTCATGAAGATCATGAGGAATTAGTACTTGTAAAGGATATTCCGTTTTATTCGATGTGTGAGCATCATCTAGTTCCTTTTTATGGGAAAGCACATGTAGCCTACATACCAAACGATGGCATTGTTGCTGGACTAAGTAAATTAGGACGTGCGGTAGAAACCATTGCTCGTCGCCCGCAATTACAAGAGCGTATTACTTCTTCAGTAGCAGATACAATTATGGAAATGCTCTCTCCTAAAGGTGTTTATGTAGTGATTGAGGCGGAGCATATGTGCATGACTATGCGAGGACTTAAGAAGCCAGGATCTAAAACTGTGACATCGGTTGCACGCGGCATTTACGAAGAAGACGAAGTAAAACGTAGAGAAGTATTATCATTTATTCAAATGTCTTAAATTGCATGTCTAATTATGTTATGATGGACTAAGAATTTGTCGGATTTAAGGAGTGTACAGACAATGGCACAAGATTATATTGTTATTCAAGCAGAGGAAGATGGTGTACATGTAATCGGTTTAACACGAGGTACAGATACAAAGTTTCATCACTCTGAAAAATTAGATGCAGGCGAAGTTATGATTGCACAATTTACTGAACATACATCTGCTATGAAAATTCGTGGGAAAGCACAGATTCATACAGCTCATGGTGTTATAAATAGCGAAGCTAAAAAGTAATAGAGAGAAATTACGTTTAATGGTTTTATGTCCAAGCAAAATTGTGATGGCACATATATATCGACTAGTTGTGTAAAACTTAGTAATGTTATTAATCCGATTTTAAGTTATTTCAGCGGGTGTCAAAACATCCGCTGAAATAAGTTAAAGACTCCAGTGGATGGCAGTTGAATTTCTACCGTTTTTTAACGGGGAAGGTCTACTGCCTATCATGTTGAATGAAGCAAAAAAATTTTTATTCCGAATCGTCGCGTATGCTATAATGACTCAGTAAGCAAGCGTTAGGTCTTGAATGCGACTAACATATTTGAAAGTGAAATGGAGTAAGGTCTATGAATGCAACATACATTCAAAATTCAATTGCACAGTTAAAAACAGAGATTTTCATGGATGTTCGTCATAGAACTTTGCAAAAATATACAGGTGTACCTGTGCTCGATGAAAATCAATTATTTTACTTGTTAGTTCCTTTTTTGAATGGTGAAGAGTGGCAACAAGAGCAAAGAGAAGCTGCAATCACTGTTGGGATTGTGTACGCTGCCTTAGCGGCGCATGATCATATAAAAGAATTTGATGCCACATCAAAAGAACAGCAGCTAACCGTTTTAGCTGGAGATTTTTATAGTGGCCGTTATTATGAAATTTTAGCTATGTCAGGGAATGTCGGATTGATTCGAAGTTTGTCGCAAGGAATTGTGGCACGTTGTGAACACCAAATTAAAGTATATGAGACAGAAAAACGATCAATTGAACAATGGTTTGCCTCGATAAGTAATATTGAATCAGGATTAATCTCAAAATTTTTTGAGCTCTATTCATTTAGTGAATATATTCCAATTATGGAGAAGAGCTTATTAATCTTGCGTTTAGAGAGAGAGTGGGCGACATATCGAAGTGGGCAAGTAACTTTAATGAGTAAGGCCCTAGAAGAAAGTGCGAGATATACTGGAGCGACATATAGCAACGTCATCCAGGACAAAATTGTGCAATTAAAAACAGAGCTGTTACAGGTGATAGAAGATACATCGTTTTTACAAAGTGATGTAAAACAGGCTCTACAAGCACGTGTAGAGGCTTCCATTGCTTCTACTAATGGATAAGAGAGGTTTTTCAAAATGGCTAAAACGAAAGAAGAGCACGTGCACGAAGTATTTGAAAGTATTTCGGATAACTATGACAAAATGAATGGTGTAATTAGTTTCCAGATGCATGTTGGCTGGCGCAATGATACGATGAAGCATATGGCAGTAAAACCTGGAGCGAAGGCACTGGATGTTTGCTGTGGTACCGCAGATTGGACAATTGCCTTAGCTGAGGCTGTGGGTGAAGGTGGAGAAGTAAAGGGGCTAGACTTTAGTAAAAACATGCTGAAGGTTGGCGAGCAAAAGGTAAAGCCATATCCACAGATTGAACTAATACATGGAAATGCTATGGAATTACCTTTCCCAGACAATACATTTGATTATATAACGATAGGTTTTGGTCTTCGCAATGTACCAGATTATTTACAAGTGTTAAAGGAAATGAATCGTGTTGTAAAACCAGGTGGAATGGTTGTTTGTTTAGAAACATCTCAATCTGAAATTCCAGGCTATCGACAATTATTCCGTTTTTATTTTAAATATATAATGCCGATATTTGGTAAAATATTTGCGAAAAGCTATAAAGAATATTCTTGGTTACAGGAATCAGCAAATGATTTCCCAGGTATGAAGAAATTAGCGGCATTGTTTGAGCAGGCAGGTTTAGAAAAAGTAACGTACAAAGCATATAGTGGCGGTGCTGCGGCAATGCATATGGGCTTTAAAAAGGTACGTTAATGGGGGAAGGTTTTCACACGTGGAAAAGATGAAGTTAAAACTACTCTATTCCGATTTGAAATCAGATATCGATATTATTGAACAAGAGTTAGAAAAAGCGGTGAACTCTTCTTCAAATTTGATCAATGATGCTTCTCTCCATTTATTGCAAGCTGGTGGTAAACGGATACGGCCAATTTTTGTGTTGCTTGGTGCGAAATTTGGCGAATATGATATCGAAAAGATGAAGGATGTAGCCGTGCCTGTAGAGCTTATTCATATGGCATCACTAGTGCATGATGATGTAATTGATGATTCCAATATGCGAAGAGGACGCCCAACTGTCAAATCACAATGGAACAATAGAGTAGCAATGTACACGGGCGATTTTATTTTTGCACGTGCGCTTGAATATATTACAAAGCTTGAAGACCCATTAGTTCATCAAATTTTAGCGCGCACAATGGTGGAAATTTGTAACGGTGAAGTCATTCAAATCGAAGATAAATTTAGATTAGATCAGGGTTTAAAGGATTATTTTAGACGAATCAAACGAAAAACGGCATTGCTGATTTCTTCTAGTTGTGAGCTTGGTGCAGTAGCAGCAGGTGTTGATGCCAAAACGGTGAGACATTTGAAACGCTTCGGCTACTTTGTTGGCATGAGTTTCCAAATTATCGATGATGTTTTAGATATTATGGCAACTGATAAAGAATTAGGAAAGCCAGCCGGCAGTGATTTATTGCAGGGTAATATTACATTACCGATTCTATTATTAAAAGATGACCCACAGATACAACCTTATTTAGTAAAAGTATTTGCAGGTACATTGACGGAGACAGAACGTCAAAATATGTTGCGGTATGTGCGTAAATCTGACGCGATTGCGCAAGCTAATAAAATGAGTGATAAATATTTGAAAAAGGCTTTACAGGAAATAGAAGCATTACCAAAACATCCTGTCAAGAAAAAACTACGTGATGTCGCTTTATTTATGGGCAAGCGTAAATTCTAGCTTTTTGTTGTACAAAGACTCATTTTTTGTTAATATTTATCGGTAGGTGTAAAACCTGTTATACGAATTTAAGGAGTGTTTTAAACATGGCAATCGAACAAACTTTTTTAATGGTTAAGCCTGATGGCGTAGAACGTCAAGTAGTAGGAGATATCGTAGATCGTTTTGAACGTCGCGGTTTTGTATTGAAAGGTGCTAAATTAATGGTAATTCCTACAGAATTAGCAGAAAAGCACTATGCTGAGCATGCTGAGCGTCCATTCTTTGGTGAATTAGTTGATTTCATCACTTC
Organism: Lysinibacillus sp. fls2-241-R2A-57; assembly: GCF_030209535.1. Taxonomy (NCBI): domain Bacteria; kingdom Bacillati; phylum Bacillota; class Bacilli; order Caryophanales; family Bacillaceae; genus Lysinibacillus; species Lysinibacillus sp. fls2-241-R2A-57. The sequence continues at coordinate 40,549 of NZ_JARVRU010000004.1, read as the reverse complement.
TGGTCCTGTATTCGCTATGGTATGGGAAGGCGAAAACGTAATTAAGCTTGCTCGTACAATGATGGGAGCAACTAAACCTGAAGAATCTAACCCAGGTACAATCCGTGGTGACTATGCAACAACTGTTTCTCACAACATCATTCACGGTTCTGACTCACTTGCTTCTGCAGAGCGCGAAATTGGCTTATTCTTCGGTGAAGATTTAGTTTAATTTCGAATCTAAGAAGCGTAGCGAAAATAACTACGAATAGAACTCAATAAAAAAATCATCTATTTTTCCGATGTAACTTTTACCTTCTAACAAAAAATGTTAGGGGGTTTTTTATTTGTCAAAATCATTCAATAAAGTTAACACAAACATTGATTTAAGCTTATTGACTATCAAAACTGAAAAAGAACCAAAGAAAGAAATGGTGACAAAAATCAATAACTCAATAGTTAAAATGGATACGTTTGATGAATTGGACAACAGAAATATAACCATTAAACACGCCATACAAATTTTAAATCAACAATGGCGACTAAACGGATTAAGACCAAGGACAATTGATAGTTACAACTATAATTTTAAGCGATTTGTTGAAGTTACTAAAGTGGAATATCTCCACGAAATCAACAATGAAAAAATTTATCAATATTTATCAAGTTTCAAGAATACAAAGGACACATCTCTACATGGTCGTTTAAAGCAAATTAAAGCCGTTTTAAGCAAGTGTCATGATAATGGTTGGTATAACTCGAAGTTTTGGACAAACATCAAAATAAAAGTAAATACAAGCGTTAAGGAAGCTACTACAGAAAGAGAACTGGCACTTTTGTTATCACTTTTGGATAAATCAACGTATTCAGGGGTACGTGATAGCATAGCGATTTTACTTTTATACAAAACAGGTATTCGAATTAGAACATTAGGTGCGCTGAGAGAACAGAATATTGATTTTGAAAATATGCTTTTGAAGTTGCAAGGAGAGATAATGAAATCGCATAGACCGTTGATTCTTCCTTTAGATGATGAAATGTGTACTTTGTTAAGAGAGCTAATTTCAATAAATGATGATGTTAGGAAAGAACATAGAGAAAAGAATGATTATATTTTTCTTTCAAACATAGGTGTACCAATTTCGAATACAGTTTCACCGTCCAATTTAATTGCAAAAAATTTATGGGTATACAGTAAAAAGTGGAATTTAAAGAACATTAATCCTCATTCTATTAGAAGGTTGTATGCTCAGAATTTGGTGAAACGTGGGGCGGATATAAACTTAGTATCTCATGCTTTAGCGCATTCTGACTTATCGACAACTACGAGATATTTGGGGTTAGATGTTGATACAGTAGCAAAAAATTTACGTGATTTTTTATAAGTGCTAACATATGATAACCATCATTAGTACAGAGATAAGTGGATTTCATGAGATAAGAGCCGCCTATAATGAAACAGCTAAAACAGTTACATTTGAAACATTCATTGATTTATCCGTTGGTAAGTTGATTAAGATAGGCGAGGTTACATTAACGAAACAAGAGATATTCATTATGTTAAAGTATTTCTATGATGCAAAGGATAGATGCGCTTTATAGAATGATTGTATAGTTAGATTTTAAATATTTATAAATTAAATGCATGTTAAGGTGTTGGTTGCAAAACCAGCATCTTTTCGTTTTATAGTTGGAATTATTGATTGTTTAATTTATAATATAATTAACTAATGATATGTAATAGGGAGTTGGTCTTATGAATTGGAAAGATAATAAGAATGATAAAAGCAGATATTACGGTACTTGGAATAAATATATGTTCTTAAAAATTGGAAAACAAGTATATAATGATACAGGTAGAGAGTTTACAAAGTTGACTACATCAAAAATTCTAAAAGAATATTTAGATGAGCATCAATTAGGATTTTTTAAATTCGGTGTTGATAAAAAAGGCAATAAAACGAAGTTATTTATTTTATTCAGCAACGAGGAAGATACTTTTTATGGTCTTAGAAATGCAGAGGGCGGTCATAAAGCAACTGTTAGTATTAATCGAATTGTAGATGATTTAAAAGTCGATGGCATTGACTTACCACTTGAACGCTTGAAAATAGAAGCTGTTTCCGAAGCCGATAAAGAGAAATTAGGCGTAGATAAAGAAGCACATTTATTTGAGGTTTTTCTTCCTACAAAGGAAAATGCATAATCTAGCTTTCTAAGGCTGTTTTAGCAATAACCACACATAAGTAAATAAACCAAAATATCATAGGTCATAGATGTAGCCATGCGAGTATAAACGCATGGTTTTTTGCGTTTATGGATTCCATTTGTTGCGGTTACATCAGTTACACAAGTTACAGCTTATTTGACTAAAAGGTTTATTAGGATTTTTTCTTTACTACATAAAAAAAATAAATGTATATCTTAACTATAAAAATAGTGTAACTGGTGTAACCGTAATGGATAAATTAATCATATTAAAAATAAAGTATTCGTTATAAACGTTGATATATCAATGTTTATAAAGGTTTTAGGTTCTATTTTAAATGAAAAATTAACGGTTTTTATGTGTAACCAGCATAGCTATTTTTGTAACTGAGAGGGGTAAAAATGTAACCCATGATAGTAAATTTGTAACCACTACATAATAAAAATTGAAACTGTGTAAAAATCGGTTGATGAAATTAATGTTTGTGTTATAACATGTATTTATCAGATTGAAAGAAAGGATGATGGTATGGTTAATTTAAATGATTTAATAAATATAAAAAATAAGAAAGGTGGTTTATTGAAAGATGGTATTTATGATTTTGTTGTAGAAAATATTGAATGTGAATCAGATAAAGTAGATAAAAATCAAAATCGGTATGAAATGTGGAAATTCAAATTGCGTTTAGTAGATAGAGATTATAGATTAATAAAAAATGTATTAGTCTATGATGAGGCAAATGTGAATGACATAGGGAAAAATCAATTAATGTATTTAATAGGATTTCTGGATATTGACTTTGATAATTTAGCAATAAAAGAGTCGGAATTAAAAGATTTTTTAGTGGGGAAGTTAAAGGAATTGAAAATCGTTAGTGTTGTCTACACAAAGAATGGGAGGAATGAAGTTGGTTGGCTGTACGACATAGAAGATAAAGAAAAGGCGTTAGAAAATTTTAATAGAAGGAATCAAGAATTTAAGAAACTTGATGGGGTAGTAAGCGAAATTGAGAAAGTTGATGAGGTTTCACCAAATAAAGCACATCAAGTTTTGGGAAATAAAGTAAAAGTAAATGAGGAGAAAAACACACGAACTAATGTAAATGGAACAGATGATATTAATTATACTGATTTTATCAAGTTTGATTAAATATGTTCATGCGAGTGAGGTGTAAGTGCTTCACTCGTTTTATTTTTCTAAAAAATGAGGAGGTAGAGAGATGGATAAATATTATAAAGAAAAAAGTATCAATGAAATAGTGGAAGAAAACGAATATGTAAGTGTTAGTGGAAAAATGGTAAGTGATTTAACGGTTAAGGCATGGCACAATGGCGAGGGTGAGAACTTTATTTTTGTTTTAAATGATGGTGCCAGCAATCTAAAGTGTATTATTTTTGTGAATTATAAAGACTACGACGAAAATAGTATAGATACGATTAAAAATTTCTTTGTTAAAGGACACTTCTATGAATTGAAAGGTAGAGCGAGCTTAGATGAAACGTTTACAAATTTTAGTGTGACGAGTTGTGGTATAGGTAATACCAATGCGCCTACTATGCAATTGCAAGTAGATATAGAGGACTGTAAAGATATTACGAATGATATTGGGCATAGATTAGACACAGATGAAATAGGTAGAGTTGAATTTAAAGTGATTAGTCAATATTCCACCATGCAAAGCATTGTAAAAGAAGCAGCCGCTATAGAGCTAACCAATAGATTTAATTATCAAGGTTTAGGCTTTGTAGAAAAAGGAACGGTAAGAGGTTTTCCTTTGATAGAGCAACAATTGATGCAATATAAAAAGGTGATGGCGGAAGAATATAAGAACAATCCAAGTAAGCAGAATCAAAAACGCTTAGAGAATATCGAAAAAATGAAGATGTTTTATGGCGTTGATTTTTTAGTTCATCAAAATCGGTATCTGCATTACTTAGTAAATAGTGAGAAATTATGTGAGAAAAGTGATGAGAACAACAGTGAGAAATTTTTGAGAAATGTGAAATATCTAGTATTTGACATAGAAACGACAGGTATTTACCCACTTTCACATGAAATTATTGAAATAGGAGCAGTAGTGGTTGAGAACGGTAGGGTTGTCAAAGAGTTTAATGAATTGATTAAGCCTAAAAATAAAATCAATCAAAATATCAGCAATCTTACAAATATTACAAATAAAATGGTAGAACATTGCAGAGATGAAGAAACCGTACTAAGACGGTTTTATGAATTTATCGGTGATGAGGAGTATGTATTAGTCGGACATAATGCTAGGGATTTTGATATAAATTTTATCAATGTAAAAAGCAGAATGTACAAGCTGAATGAGAAATTAAATGATTTTGCCTTAATTGATACCATGTATTTAAGTATGTATGTGGAGGAAGAGGTATTAGCGAAGCAAAGAAAACGCAAGAATTATAGCTTAAAAGGCATGTTAAAAAAATATGGTATCAAGATAGAAAATCACCATAGAGCCGTTTCTGATAGCTTGTATACGTTTAAATTGTTCCAAAAGTTGTTAGAGGATATTGAAGCTCACAATAAAGATTTAGTAGGATGTAATGAGCCATTAAAAAATCAATTAGATATGCGTTTTCCACAAATGGTCACACTCTATGCCTTAAATCGAGAAGGCTTAACTTTTATTAATCAGCTAAGTAGTAAGGTCAATACTGATACAGCAAATAGAGTTTTAAGTTGGGAGGATATAAATGTTGAAGGGCATCGAGAAAACATTTTAGTCGTAAGTAATGGCTTTTATTGCAAAGATATTTTTGAAAGCCTACTAAACGGCAAATTTGATGAGCGTGTTTTAGATAATTATGATGTGGTTGGTTTCAATAGCCCGTATAGCAATCATCATTTTGAGGATATACCAGCAGCAACATTAGAGCAATTAATCAAAATTGTTGATGGTATTTGTCAAAAGCGAAATAAAACAGTTATCAGCTTGGGCGAGGTATTATACCTTCATAAGTATGAGGAAAAATATTTAGATATGCTGTGGTTCGATAATCGAGCGAAGATGTTTTTAGATAAGAATATCACCATCATTAGACAATATTTTGATAATAAAATTCAAAAAGGACTAGCTTTTACTGATACTGAACAAGAGATATATAACAAGTTTATTCAAGGAGATTTAACAGGCGATGATTTATTAAATGTTAATATTGAAGGTTTAAAACTTGAGGTACATGGTGGGAGATTCCATCCCTACATTCAAAATAAAGAAATGGCTCGAAAGAACGTCTACTATAAATCAACGAAGGAATTATTGAATGAATTTGATTTTCTCGGAACAGAAAGAGCAAGAGAAATTGTTTCTACGAATACAATCAATTTACTAGATAGATTTTCTTCTTATGAGGTAGTACCAACACATGCGTTAGTAAAGCCATCTATGTTAGAAGGCAATGAGAAGGAGAAGATGCTTGAAGTCGTAGAAAGAAGGTTTAAAGAGCTATACGGTGAGCATGTCGATAAGGCAATTCAAGAAAGGTTAGATAAAGAGCTAGAAATGGTCTTTAAAGGCGGCTATGAAGTCGTATTTTATGGCAGTTATTTATTAGTTGAGGAAAGCAAGCGCAAAGGCTACTTAGTAGGTAGTCGAGGAAGCGTTGGGAGTATGTTGCTCGCTTATGTAATGGGTATCAGCGAGGTTAATTCATTACAACCACATTATCAATGCGATACATGTAAAACGCTTAAATTTTGCGAAGATGAAAATGTAGTGTGTGGTTTTGATTTGCCTGTTAAGCAATGTGTTTGTGGTGGTTCTTTAAAGGGAAATGGTTTTGGTATTCACTGGAGTAGCTTTATGGGCTATGGCGGTGAAAAAACGCCTGATGTAGACCTGAATTTTAGTAGCGAGATTCAAAAAGATATTATTAATTTTATCACCAGTTTATTCGGTGAGCGTAATATTGTACGAGCTGGCACAATTAGCACGCTTGCCGAGGGGAAAAGTAAAAAAATTATATGGGAGTACCATAAAGCTAAGGGAAATATAAAAGTAGAAACGCTAAAAGAACGTTACGATAATGATGTTAGTGATTTTTATGAATTAGATGATGAGGGAACTTTACATCCAATTGATTACATTCATTTTGATAAAAATAATCACAATATCATTTATATAGAAAAATTAAAACAAGAGGAAAATGGCGAACAATTAGTAGAGATATTAACATTTGATTTCGACAACTTAGTTTTTCAAGAAACGTTAGATTTTTTAAACGGTGTAGCATTTAGCAGCGGTCAACATGCTGGAGGGATGTTGGTGATTCCAGAGGAGTTAGATGTACATTATTACAGTGGTATCACCTACAGTAAGGATGGCTATGATGCCAGCAATATTACATTACAATCAGAATATAAGCCATATGAGGATGCAATTTTAAAGTTTGATATTTTGAGCCAAGATGATAGCACAAGGCTGTATTATTTGGAAAAAGAAACAGGCATTAATATTGGTGATATTGATATGTATGATACTGATGTGATACAAGAATTTGCATTAGGGCACACTGAAATGATAAGTGAATTTAACACAAACTATTCTACCAATGTCACCATGCAAGTAAGCCCTCAAAAATTTAGCGATTTAGTAGCGATTAGCGGTTTAACACATGGTAAGGGCTTATGGGATAATAATGCGGATATGTTGCTACAGAACGGCAAGACAATTAGTGAATTAATTACAAGTCGGGAAAACTTTAAAAGGCTTCTCGTTCAATATGGCATCGAAGAAACATTAAGTAATCAAATTGTGGAATTTATTCGCAAAGGGAAATTGCATAATGAAAAGAATAGAGTTACCAATTTGATTGAATGGAAAAAATATGAACAAGTTTTAATGGAGCATCATGTAGAGGAATGGTTCATTGAAAGCATCAAAAAGGTTAGATATTTATTTCCATTAGCTCACGCTGCTGCTTATGTTATTAATGCTTATAGATTAGCTTGGTTCAAAAAATACTATCCACTTGCCTTTGTGAAGGTCATGATAAATCAGTCTTTATCTGATAAAGATGTGGATAAAAGTATCTTTTTAAAGGACAGGGAGCAAATTGATAAGTTAATTTCAAAATATGAAAATCCAAAAACATTTTACACGCTGCCTAAAAAAATAAGAAAAAGTTCGGCTCAAATGTATTTTATGCGTTGGTTGTTTGATAATCATATCGAGCTATTGAGAATAGATGAAGATAAATCAGATGCAAAAAGAGCTATAATTGAAAGAGAAAAAATACGTTTACCTTATATGTTGAAACGATTTAGCATAACAGAAAGTGAATAGCTAGTGTGTATAAAAATCCATTCAGACCATCTAGGTAAGAATGGATTTTTATATATCACGATATAGATAGAAAAAGTAGTGCTATTATCGCTCAAAATGTTTTTTATATGTCTTGATAACATCGAGAATATATAGTTGTTCTTCTTCTGATAGTTCGTTTGCAAGGGCATAAATGTCTGCAAGCACTTTAGCACTTTGAGCAACATCCTCTTTTTCATGCATTTCCCCTTCACCATTTAACAGCCATTCTTTATTGATTTTTAAACATTGGCTAATGGCGTTAATCACAATCATCTGTGGCTCAGTTTTATTTTTTTCAAGATTAAAAATAACACCTCTTGATACACCAATTGTTTCAGCAAGTGCCTCTTGTGTGAATCCCTTACCTTTTCTAGCATGAGTTAATCTTTCTCCTAAAGAATCCATTAAACTATCACCTCGTAATTTATTATAACCAAATTAAAAATCATTATCAAAGCATTCTTGCTTTGTTAGTGAAAACGATATAATTATTTTGCGTTTACAATGAAAAATAGATATGTTACTATTCATTTATAAAGCAAAAATAAGGTGGTGGATGAATTGATAAAGCAGAATGAAGCCGTTTCATCGGTTCGGATTCTGAATGAAATCATTGACACGGCAAATGAGCTACCAATTGAATGTCAGGAAAGAATTCTTGATATTTTACGTGGTATGTCATTTACGAAAAAATCTTTGGCAAAAGAATCCGAACAATTAGATGAGTCTAAAGAGTAGAATAGCAGTCAATACCATGAGCAAATCCACACTAGATAACAAGTTTATTTAAAGGGTTTTAAAGGCTATTTTTAATACATTTTATGAATAGCCTTATTTTTTATAATTTTTAGGAGGCGAAATAATGAGAAACAAAGTGAAATTAGGTATGTGTAGCGCATTATTAGTAAGTAGTTTAGTAGGTGGAACTTTAAGTACAAGTGACATGGTAGCACATGCATCAAGTCATGTAGCGCAACAGGTAGGCAATCCGTTTAAAGATGTGAGTAAAAAGGATGCTGCTTATGAAGCCATTTTATGGGCTAGTAAAGAAGGTATTGTTAGCGGTTATAAGGATGGCACATTTAAACCAAATGATAAAGTCACAGAAGCCCAATTTGCAAAAATGCTAGTGAATTACTTTAAACTGGATGCTGCAAAAGGCACGTTAATGAGAAATAGTGGGGAACGGCATTGGTCTGATGATTTTTATGACCAATTAGCAAGCTATAGTGTGCCATTAAACGGTTATGTCAATGAGATACAACGTTTTGAACCTGTGAAACGTGGTGTTGTAGCCGAAGCACTCGCTTATCTTGCAAAGGATGAGATGACTTTAAAAGATAGCATCCAATTTTTATACGATAATAAAGTATCAAGCGGTCAAAACCCAACAGAAAAATTGATTGAGCAACATTTTGGCTATGCGAATGATGTCACTCGTTCACAAGTGATTGTCTTCTTTTATAAGCTACATTTAGCGAATATCAAGTCAGTACAAGGGAAACAAGCACTTAGCCAATATGCTTCCAATGATGACATTGAGAAACTAGCAAAGCAAGGTACTAGCTATCTGTTTTATCTATTGACGAAAGGCAGTATACATGTAGATTTAGAAAGAGGAAAAATCCGTCAAGAAGAAACAGAGGACTACAATAAACGATATAAAGCATTATTTGATTCAGCTACGTTTAAATTTGCAGAGCGTGTAAAAAATAAAAGTGCTGGTCATGAATTGTTTGATTTTAAAGCGTTGGATAAGCTGGAAAAGGAATTAAAGCCTGAAACGATTCAATACTTAAATCAACATTATGTAGTAGACGGAGCAACAAGTGGTGATGACCATTATTTAATATTCTTTGTAGATAAAAACGACAAGTATCTAACAATTAATTATGGGTCAAATGATTTCGCTACAACATTATACGGGAAACGTAAATATCATGTAAGAGCTACAGGGAACACACCTACTGCCAATCAAGCATTGGCTATGATTGTGAGTGACATTACAGGGGAAAAACGAACGACTACTGAAATAGATTCCTATAAAAATTGGATAGATAATAAGAAGAATTTATCATATGAATATGGCTACGCTGGGAATCTTGTAGTTCGTTTTGGTATCAAAACATATTTAACAGGTTTTCCATATAAAGATGGCGAGTTTAGTTTTACTTATTTCCCCGATAAAACGAGAAATGGAGATTATGAGTAAGAATAATCATTTAAGAAGCTGATACTATATAACAACTTTGCATAACATAGCGATTGATAGAGTAGACGAAATATACTTTAGTTACTGTCCATGCAAAGTTGTGATTTTAATAACGGTTGTACACATGACTGTATAAATAAAAATCACTGTAAAAAGGGAGTGGCAATTTTGAAAAAGAATGTCTTTCTATTATTTATGATAACAATACTATTAGTTGGATGTAGCAGTGGGAAAGGGGGAACTAAAACAACTGAAAAAGACGTTGTTCAAGCAACCGAAGATACATATAAGGATTACTATGGTACATATTATAAAGTGCAAGCAGGACAGCTAGATGGTAATTATTTTGATGATTACGAAACGGTTCCGTTAGAGGACTTTGATGGTTACACAACGATTCAGTTAAAGAGTGATGGCACATATATTGATAAATATGATAGCTATACACAAGACGGTGTTCTATTTAGTAAAACCACGAACAAATATGAGTATAAATTTGATGGTTTTAATGTAGTTCGTAATAGAAATATTAATGAAAATAATTTTAAATCCAAAAAAAGTATCATACTATATGATGGAGAGCATTATTATAAAAAATCAGTCTTACAAGAATATTTAGATGCTGATGCTACGATTCTTAAAGAGGATGAAAATTCAATCGTATATGATATTACGAAATGGAGAATCGCAAATAATGAGCGAGATGCTGAGGAAAATCATTTAGAGAATGACTTTGTGACAGTGGATGGGCTTTTAATTAGTGTCAATTATTATTATGATAGTGACGAAACAAAAGTATCAGTTTATGAAAAAAGATAATAATGTACAGTTTATGTGCGTGAAAGATGGCATGGACGACAAGGCTTTCAAATCAAATTCTCTGATGAATGATGGGCATATGGAAATCTAAATATGGCTAATGAATCTGATTTAACAAAATGTATGAAGCAATTTATTTACCAACAGGTGAAGAAATTGAGCAAATGGTAAATGATGAGGTGGGTATTGAATAAAAAATTTTATAAAAATTGTAAAAATCTCTGTGAAATGTTGCAGAGATTTTTTTTGGTAACTAATAAAGAAGGAAAATCTCTCTTATTGTAGAATATGGTCGTTAAGAGGAGATGAAAAATTTGATATTCAAAACTGATGATTTAACGAGAAAGCGATTTAAACATGCTTTAAAAATTGCAAACAATATAATTGAGGATAATGAAAGTATTTCATTAAATTCAATCAACCATCCAATTTATAAAATAATCCATATATTTGCACGAGGTATACAATCGCATTTTTTACAAAATATAATCACTACGTATGAACATGACATACCTCATCAAAGAGATATAAATTTATTTCATCCAGAGTATAATTTGATAAAAAAGCATAATATACCTACTGAAATTTTTAGTGAAATGTATACTGAAAAAGAAGTCATGATAGATTTTAGCATAGATGTTGTTCTCAGTTTCCCGTGGTCTTTAAGTAGGTTTTATAGTGTAATGGCAAATATAAAAAGAGGGGAATGGGAATATAAACCGACAAATCATATAGCTCACTACATAGAACCATTCAAAATAGGAATAATTATCAATGGGTATCATTCAAGCACAATAGGTATCCTTACATCACAAGGAACGATGCCGGCTAAAGTGATTGATATGAGTATATTCTATAAATGGATATATTCAGATGGCAAATATTATTATAATCGCAGTACAAACAAAAAAATTGACAAAGTAACTTCATTTGAAGAATCTGTAATTTATGAAATAGGGAGATTAATTTATAATAAACAAATTAAAAATATCGAGTAATAAGTATTTATTTATCAAGAATAGGAGATGTAAAAATAACTAGTTCTGGTGGTACTACTGGTAACAATTTAAAACAAATTGATGAGCTGAGAAAAGATAGTGGATGTACTTCTGTTAATAAGGATTTAAACAAGGTTAACGATATACATTATACAAAACCTACAAAAGAAACATGTCCTACTAATAAGAACCTAGTAACTAATTTAGATAGTAAATTTGACTTTGCTACTTCAGATATTTCTACATATGTTTTTGATAAATCTGAAACCTTTCTCTATCTTATGCCGAATAAGTTTTTATAACAAAAAGGAAAGGGGTTTTTAATATGTTTAACGATTCAATGTTAGTGAATGATATGGATAGCATTATTCGTCAAAAAACAGCCACTACAGGATATTCTACTTATGAGGTGGTTAAAGAATTAACAGATTTCGATTTGAAGTTATATGATAAAGCATTCAAAGCTGAAAATAATATTCGTGGTGAAATTACTACAAAGGACGTGGAGTTAGTTAGCGATGTAGGAAATTTTATTTTTGACGAAAAGCTGAATAGGGATAAAAATACCGTCTTTGGAGATGGAGATTCATTTGATATATTTTAAATAACTTTATAGTGTTCAATAAACGTTACTTACACAGGTAGCGTTTTTTTTATTGCAAAATTTTATATACATGGGCATAATGAGTTGCATTTTTGATTAACTAAAACTAAATAATTAATGAATTTACTATATTTGTATTTTATATATTCGATATATGGTATATTAGTTATGATTAAAACGATTTAAGAGGTGTTACGAATGTCATTTTTAGAGCTTCAAGTACCAGTACAGGTAGCAATCATAACCGCTTCAATAGGGGCAATTACGCTGTTTTTAAATACTCTACTTGGGAAGTTAAATCTAACTAGCCAAAAACAGAGGAGATATATTGATACTATCAGTAAAGAAAGAATTGAGTGGTTAAATAAAATTCGAGACAGTTTTGTTGAATATACAATGCTTATGTCAGAGTTAACATTGCTTGTGACTTTATATGATTTGGATGAGGTAACGGTTGAAGATGAAAAAGGGAAAGAGCATTTTGATAAATTACTTCAATTAGAGAGTATAAAACAAAAGATTTATTTGTTGCTAAACCCAAAAGAAGATTATTCTAAAAAACTTAGTGTACTTTTCAATCAAGTATCAAACTTACTAACAGAATACATTAGCAAGTCAGTAGATGATGATTATAAAGAATTAAATAACTTAAGTGCTAATATACATTTTATCCAACAAGTAATTCTAAAAGCTGAATGGAAACGAATCGTCATAGAAATAGAGAAGGGTAGAAAATTAGACTCAAAAGAAGTAAGTAAAATTTTTCAAGAAGTTGCTGAACATATTGATAAAGAACGAAATGAAAAACTCTTTCCTAAAAACTCTTAATAGTTCTATTGTGTAATAGTTCTATTGTGTATAGTAATTGTTATTTGTTAAAAACAATGGAATTTTATCGAAGGAAAACTTCTCTTTTTGTCGAATTTAGTAGATGGAAGGATGGGGATGTATTATGACTGATGAGCAAAAAGCAATTGATGTTATAACAAACTTTTTAAATGATACAGATAAAAGAACAATGCTAGTAAGGGGTTATGATAACGAAGCTAAGTTAATAGCGACACTTTCTTGTTTAAATCAAGTATTTAATAAGGGAATTATAAGAACTGGTTCTATGTCTGATATGTCATATCATATTAATCGTGCGTTTAATAAAGATTTACTACCTAATTCAATTAAATCAACAGCTATTTATAAATTGGGGAAAATGAGTGTGAATTTTAGTAGTTATGCAACTCATACACAAAATAATCCCAAAGGCAATGAAGATACTTTTACTTTGTTTTATCCAGTCGAATCGGTACTTAAAAATTCAAAAAGGTACAATAAGTTTTTGGATGAAATTAAGTGTACACAATCCAGAAAAATAATACTAATCACTACCAATGAATGGGGTATAGAAGAATGGGATATTGAAAATCATGTAGACGAAAACTTCTTCTATAGTGTTGAGAATGATAATCCTCAAATTATGAAAAACTTAAGAAGTAACGGTGCGATATAAGTCTTATTTTTATAATTTTTAGCACTCTCATAAGTAGATATTTTATAGACTAGGTTACAAATTAATAATCTCATATAAATGTTCAATAAGCGTTACTCATATCGAGTAGCGTTTTATATTGCAAAATTTTTATATGTAATTGTGTGGAACGCTAAGAATTAAAGGTACTGGTTACATATTTGGCTATGTCGGTTACACTTTTAGCCTTGCTAGTTACATCCATTTTTGCACGAAATTTTAATTATGAAATACATACTTGATTTAAGAAAGGTCTTATAAGCGTTGATATATCAAGGTTTATAGAGCTATTAACTTTATGAAATACTACATAATATTATTTACAATGGATAATAAATAGATATGGGTTACACCAGTTACACTATTTTGATAGTTATGATATACATATATTTTTTTTCTTTTAAAAATAAATTTTATAATAAACCTTTTATGTAAAAAAGGTGTAACCAGTGTAACTGATGTAACTAGTTAGAAAAGCTAAGTAATGCGCGTATAAGTCGATGTTATTATATGTCGTTTTTAGCAGGAAATCTCTGGATTTTGTCTAAGACTATTACTATGGGTAAATAACAACGAGGTGAGATTGTGGGATTAAAAATGCCGAAAGCATATTCTAATAAACTAAAAAGAGATGTAACGATTGAAGAAGCTACAAAAAATAACATTAAAGATGAGCTTTATTGTAGTAATGAGAAATGTCGAATTCCGTTAACTTTTGTTGGTAATTCCAAACGGAAGAACCGCCCAGTTAGTGCTTATTTTAGAAGGAGAGGGAAAGTAGAGCATATAGAAAAGTGTGGTTATAACACGTTAGGTCAATTAAATATTGCAGCACGAGATTCAGACGATGCATTGGTTAGTTTAAACGATAAAAAGTATAGCTTAAGGCTTAATTTAATTTCAAAAGCAATTAAAAATAGTGATTCATCAAAAAAGAAAGAAAGCACAGATGTGGATGTTGATAATACAAAACAGCCTACTAAAAATTATATTTCTTCAGGGAAGATTTCAGCATATTTATCAACCATGAAAAAAATAATGCAAATTAAATCCAAAGTTGAAGATGAATCTGAACTGAAAAAATTAATAGAAATTCAATTTAATAGTGAGAATATTAGATGGTCTGATTTTTATTTTGAATTTGATGACTATGAAAAATGTTTTAGTAAACTTATGAAGAACAAAATTAATTATCCCCTTTGTATAGAGGGGGAGATTAAAAATTTTGAAAAATCAAATGAGAATTTTTCATATTACTCCATCAAGCTTAAACTTAAATTTCTTGGAGAAAACGAAGATGGTAAAAATAAATATGCCTCTGTTTCGATATTGTTCAATGACGAAAACATTTATGAAAACCTTAAAAAAGAGTTTGAAAGTGGGAAGAAACATGTAGCATTTTGTTCAAATATGAGAGCTAAAAGAGTGATAACTTCAAGTGAGTTTTTAAACATAACAGGAGTTGTGTATAATACGAAGCAGATTTATATGTATTAAACAAAAGTGCTTCAAAGTATTGTAAAGTAATTTAGTTATAAGTAATGGAATTTTACCAATTCAATCATATGAACGACAAATCTAAAGTTTAAAAGCATTCTCATCTTGAGAGTGTTTTTTATTTTGAGTTAAATTGTAAGGTTGGCATATAGAAATGTTTTTATAATTGCGTAAAACTTTATAGACGATACCTAAATGTTTATTTTATGATTCAATTATAAAATGTTTAGGAGGTTTTGTAGATTGATAGATAATATGAATGATTTTTTAGAATATTTATATCCTAGTGATATTAAATATAAAGGTAGGTTTTTATTATTTAATATAGATACAAAGGTTAGTGTGTTTATTGATGTGCATGATAAAGATAGTGTGGCTGATTACATTCAAGCAGAAGCAGCTAAGGGGTATACGGTTCAAATCAATTTAGCTTTGCAATCAGAAAAGGAAGCAAAACTAAAAAAGGTAGGGGAGGATAACACCAAGCATGAAATAGTAGCAGCACTCTATAAAAAGTACATCAATCAAGGGTATGGCTATCAAGCCGCACAAGCGGAACGAGCGTTGCGTAGTATTGAACAAAAGGAAAGAGAGTTAGGTATCAGCTTAAATAAGAAGAAAGCTGAATTACAAAATGCTTTAGTTTGCTATGATACCATGTGGCAAAAGTTAAATGAGTACAGTAATCACGATTTTCATGG
This sequence comes from Lysinibacillus sp. fls2-241-R2A-57, assembly GCF_030209535.1. Lineage (NCBI taxonomy): Bacteria > Bacillati > Bacillota > Bacilli > Caryophanales > Bacillaceae > Lysinibacillus > Lysinibacillus sp. fls2-241-R2A-57. The sequence continues at coordinate 24,682 of NZ_JARVRU010000004.1, read as the reverse complement.
TTATTTTAAAGAGGATATAGAGGTACTTACTCAAAATATATTAAAGCGTGTCAGAGGCACTTTAGATACCATAAGCGAGGTATTTGGGTTATGGCTAGATGTTGATGTCAATATAGACGGACATCATAACGAGCAGCATCATCAATATTTTGATAGCTTCCAGCAAGCGACTGACTTTATGATGTCACTACCAATTAAGCCTACTATGATTGTAAATAGCGGAGGCGGACTACATGTCTACTACAAATTTAATGAGATATTAAGGCTTGAAACGATAGAAGAATGTGAGGAAATCAATTTGATTTATAGGTTGTTTAGCGAGTACGTCAATCAGGAGGCTAACAAGATAGGTAAGAAAATTGATAAGTCCAATGTTTTAAAAATGATGCGTGTGCCATTTACTTATAACTTTAAAAATAAAGATAAACCGAAGCTAGTTACGATTGAGTATTTTGAGGATGCCAATAAATTGAAATATGAGGATGTAAAAGGATTTTTAAAAGAAGCGATTGAAAGGGAACAGCGAAAGATAGCTCATGGCAAGCAACAAAGCCTCTATTCATCTGATAAAAAGGCTGATGGTGATTTAATTTATGAACGCTGTAATTGGGTGCGGCACAAGGTAGATAACCAGCATGAATGTAGTTATGAGGAATGGAATTTATTGTTGATGTTGTGCGCCAATATAAAGGATGGTTTTAACAAGGCGCATGAGTGGAGTAGGGATGATGCTAGGTATAACTCGCTTGAAGTTACAAGAAAATATCAAACATTCGTTGAACAAAAAATGAAACCATTCCTTTGTAATAAAGTAAGTAGGAGTAGTTTATGTAAAGGCTGTAGGTTATTTAATCAAGGTAAATCACCTATTCGTTTAGGTTATAGTGATAAGTATAAAAGATGATATGTTTGTATGATTGATATGATTTTTAAAATAAAATTCGAAATGTACAAAAATCAGTTGATGATATGAATGTTAATATAATAAGATGAGATAGTAGTAAAAATAATATAAATGGAGGAGTGATATTTTGAATTTAAAAGAAAAAATGAAAGTGATGGAGATATTTATAGAAAGGATGGTGAATAAGGGAATTAATAATTTAAGCGCTGATGAAATGAAGAAGTTGCTTGCAATGAAAGAAGAATTAGCGTTATTGCAACAACAAATAGATGGTGAATTGGCTAGTGAAGAAGTAGACAATAGCTATAGAAAAGATTTCTTTATTAATTTACAGCATGTTGAGGGTGAATTAGAGCAAGTTTTGGAGATAGGAGATATTTGTTTAAAAATTGATAAGGAAATAGCTGCTTTAAAACAATTAAAGTCTGCTATGAGCCTTGAGGAAGATGAGCTATTAAATTATTATTTGCTAAGTTTGTTGTATGTGGTAGAGCGAGAGAGTGGCTATGCTCATTATTTTATAAGATATAAAAATAAAATTTTGAGAGAGTTGGATGTGAAAGCGAAGGACTTTGATATAGTCTATCAATCTATCAGTAAGTTATTAGCAGATTATTATAAAAATTTGAAGGATAGTAATATGGAAACAATCAACGCTGAAAAAAATAGAATGAAAAAATATTTGATTGATAATCGGTTAAATTATTGGCTTGTAGCGGAGGAACTGCTAAAAGAAGAACATTTTATGCGAGAGGGTAATATGAATTATATCTATGATAAAGGCGTTTATGTGGATTATCACAAGGTAATGAATAAGAAAATCAAAGATAAATTAGGCGTGTTATATAGTGATATTAAGAATAATAGAGAAGTGCTAAATCAACTGGACATTGAATTAACACAATATAATGATACCGAAAAACACACGGATTATCAATATAAAAACCAACTTGCCACGACAATTAATTTTATGAATGGATTATATGATTTAAAAACGAATGAGCTAAAGCCTCATACGCCTGCTTTTTTATCAAAAAATCAAATTCCTTACAATTATAACGAGCGGTATGATGAGCAATCTATGGAGATTTTGATGAATATTCTACATACGATTGTAGAAGAGGAGTCCATTCCTGTTTTATTAGAGTATATTGGTATGTGTATGACAGTGGGTATGTTGCATCAACAATTTGTTATTTTGTATGGTGAGGGTGGTAATGGTAAGAGTACATTATTAAGTCTTATCACCAATTTACTAGGTGCAACGAATGTAAGTAATGTGAGCTTAGAGGATTTATCCAATGATAAAAGTTTCACGCTTGGCTTGCTAGAAGGAAAGTTGGCTAATATTGGCGGTGAGCTAGGCAAGAATGGTGTAGTGGATATGAAAAATCTAAAGCTATTGACTGGTGAAGATAAGGTAAGAATGGAAAAGAAATTTAAGGATAGTGAATTTAAAAGCAGCTATGCAAAGTTGATTTTTTCTTGTAACTTTATTCCACCATTTAATGAGAGTGGTGAGGCAATTAAAAGGCGATTAAGAATTGTTAATTGCCCATATAAAGTTGCTGAAAAAGCTGTTTATAATAGTGAAGAAATAGCAATGTATGTAGCAGATGAAAAAGTTATTGCATGTTTAATACATTTGAGCGTCAAGGCTTATAGCAATGTTATCAATCATACAAAGCAATTAACAGTTACACCAACAATGGAACGGCTTATTGAGGAGTATCTTAATTCTTTAAAAGTTGTAAAGAAATTTATGATGGAAAATGTCACGCTGCTAGATTATGAAATGCGTCATGGGAAGCATGAATTGATGACGGAATTGACTTATAAAAATCAGCAGAATGAAATGGAAGTATTGAAGTTATTAGAAAGCGATTATATGACGCTGGACGAGCTGTATGAATTATATTTTGAATGGTGTAAAAATAATAATTATAGAGCAAAAAATAAAGGGAATTTTGAACTGGATTTGAATGCGGATATAGAAGGATTTGAGAAGCGAGTTGTGAAGAAGCCTATTAAAAAGAATGGCAAATCGAAGCGTGTACAACAGTGCTTTGGTGTGATTAAAGGCGAGTTGGAGGATTTTATAGAAAATAAAGTAGAGCAAGGTCATACGAACGGCAATGTGGTCAATTTAAAGGATTTAATGGGATAAGCATAATTAAATATGAAGGAGCTATTTTATGAAAAACGATAAAAGTAAAGTTATTCAAGTAGATTTTGCGAATAAAGGTCAAGAACAGGATGAGGGCATTTTTATTGAGGAATTCAATGAATTGCTTGGGGTGAGCAGCAATGAGATTGATTTGGAAGGTTTTTCATGTGACTATGAGGCGTTTATAGAGCGTGATTTTCAGGTATCTTTAGCAGCGTATTATCAAAATGTAGCGGAAGAAAAAGTGGCATTAGAAAAAATTATTGAAAGAGAAGCAGGCGTGGTATGGCATTATATTAATAATGCCAATGGCTTGCTGAAAGTAACTGATTTTTACAATATTAAAGAAAAAATCAATGATAGATTTTCATTTGCGGGTATAGAACTTGATAGAGCTTTGGAGATAGAGGGTTTTATTGTCTTAGTATTCAAAGAATGTGAAATAGATGTGGATGATTTTTCTGACGAGATTGAAGGTATTTGTACAGTGGAAGAAATGAAGGAATATTTTAATGCTGAAATTTTTAATGGATTAAGTGAAGAGCGACAAAAATATTTAAGAAGCATCTTTGAAGATACAGAGGAATAGGAAAGGTGAATGGAATGATAACAAAATTCCATTCGCTTTTTTGTATGATACATATATTAATTATATACTTGAAATTTCTGTATTTTTTTTTGTGAAATGGCTAAAAAGCACAATATTGGTATATAATTAGGTGCTGAATAAATCTAAGAGGTGGTCAATATGAACTTATTATATTTATATTTGGAAAAATACAATGGAATTCAAAATCAACAATATAATTTTACAGATAAATATTTATTTAACTTTGATAAGAATAACAAAATATTACATATTCAAAATAATGAAAAATACATTCCTGACTTTTTTAGTATGTCAGGTAATAATGTACTAAATATTAAAGCGATTGTTGGAGAAAACGGAGTTGGTAAATCCACTTTATTAGATTATATTATAAGACTGCATAATCATGGTTTAGTAGTTGATGAGGATTATCAAAAATATATATTAATATATACTAAAAATGAAACAATTTACATATTGATTAATAAAAATATGATGAATTCATTATATGTAAATAATCGAAAGATAGATATAGGACTAAATGAAATTATAAACATAGAAAATTTCGGGTTAATTAAAAATATTCATTTAACTACATATAGTTATTTAGATAAAAAATCACTAATTAAAAAGAAAAATTATTATATTGTTGAAAATAGCGACTTATATCATGATACTTCATTAATTTATTTTTCTAATCAATTTAATTTTAGTTGGATGAAGCAAGAGGCGGAGAATATGATTGATATCTCTTTAAACAATCGTATGTATTATAACGAAGCATTTCCAAATAATTTTCTAACATATGAAGGTCATCTTCAAAATCCTGACCAAAGATTTAAAATGAATCTATATCAAAAATTTGAAAATAAAGATATAAAAAATAAAATAGAGTTTATTTCAAATTTAGAAAATAGGGATTTCTTGGATGAATATTTAGAGTTACCATCTCACATTTATATTGGTTTAGATTTTATGGATTCAAAATTGAGAACATCTATTTGGGGGCCGGATGAAAAAGATTTGCTAAGATATGAAAGAAACGTAAACACGCAATTTATTACTGAAAATATTTTATATAAAAGAATAAGTCAAAATTCAACAGATATAAAAACAATTATAAAACAATCTATATTAATGAGAATAATTGATGGATATTTTAGGGATTTTGAAGAACTATTATTTTTTAAAAAATATATAAAACTTTTTAAAGCATTTGAGGAAAAATATATTGAATCGCATATGGAGGAATATATTAATATTGGGGCAATGTTATCTCTATTTAATAATGCATTTAAAGAATTTGTTCCCGAGATGAAGATAGATAAATTTGATACTATTAAAATTGCTACTAATATAGAAAGGTTAACATATTCATATATCGATTTCATATCTTTTATATTAACTGACTTTTTTATGTATACAGACGATTTTTGTGAGTACCTAGAAGTATCCACTACAAGTTATAATGCTGTAGACAATGGCGTTACCACTTCTAATACAAAAGCAGGAGTTTTAAAATTAGAAACAACAATAGAGCATACCAGGTTCATGCAAAAATTCTTTGAAAACTACGAAAAAATATACACTTCAAACGAGTTTTTTACCTTTAAATGGAATAATCTTAGTCAAGGTGAAGAGAATTTATTTTCATTATTATCAGAATTATACACAGCAAGAGGCAAGTTAAAATGTAAAGACGTAATATTATTAATTGATGAAGGAGACTTGACATTACACCCAGAATGGCAAAGAAAATTTATTTTCTTATTATTAAATTTTATACAGAACCAGAACTGCTTTAATCAAAATAGATTTCAAATATTTCTGACGACACATTCTCCTTTATTAATATCAGATTTACCAAAAAATAATATTTTATTTTTATATAAAAATTCTAATGAAATAGGCATTGTGAATCAAGATATAGATATTGATAATACATTTGCTGCAAATATTCATAATATATATAGTCAGGGGCAATTTTTAAAGTCTACTACTGGAGAATTTGCTACAAAAAAAATTGAGTTAATATTAGATAGTATTAATTCTACTGAAGATTTAGAGTTTTTAGAAAATTTGCCAGTGATTCATAAAAAAACTGAACTAATAGGGGATGAGCTTATTCAGAATCAAATGTTTAGGCTCATTGGAGATAGACAAAGACAATTGCAATATAAAAATAACTCATCTTCTGAAGCGACTTTAGAAAAACTTAGAGAAATACAAAAACAAATTGATATTCAAATTAGAATTATGGAGAAAAACAATGATATCAATAAAAAAAGATAGAAGATATATAGAATCTAAACATTTAGATAGTTTGTTTGAAAAAGTACAAGAAAGAATTTTAAATCAAAAGAAAATATATAAAGATGATTTAGCGTTTAGAAAATTTAATTTGATATTAAATTATTTAATATCGAATCTAGAGATTGTTTTAACTGGTAATCTTGATGATTTGAAAAATGTAATTATTGATATTGAAACAAATTATTATATTTCTGATTCAAAAGTTAAAGCGCTTATTAGAAAAAGAAAAAAAGAAGGTATAACAATTGCTTCAAAAAGATTACCAATGTTTATAAGGAATAATAAATTAGAAAAATATTTTACTCAAACTGTTATTAAGAATTACAGAAGAATTGCAGATTTCGAAAGAGATTTAAAAAATATAAACAAAAAAAATTGTTTGGTTTATATTTATAAAATAAAGCAAGAGAAAAAGAAAGAGACTATAACTTTCGCTGAAGCATTGAGTGAAATATTTGATTATAAGGATTTCTCGGAATATAAGGAAGAAAGGTTAAATTGTTGGGATGCTTACAAATATACAGAGATGTTAAACTTGGAAGTTTGTCCGTATTGTGATAGACAATTTATTCATACTATTATTAAAAAAAATAAAAAAACAAGGGCAGTTTTAGACCATTTTTATGCAAAATCGTTATATCCATATTTATCCATATCTATATTTAATTTAATTCCGTGTTGCAATACTTGCAATAGTAGTTTCAAAAAAGATATTGATTTGTTAAGTAATGAAGTTATTTATCCGTTTGAAGAACAATTTCACAATAATGTAGAGTTTAAAATAAATCATAAATCGTATTTAGGTATGATAGGATTAGGGATAGAATTTGATATAGATTTCATGATAACCACTAGCGACAAAGAATTAATGAGGAAAATAAACAATTCAATAGAAGTGTTTGGTTTAAGAGTTGTTTATTCTAGTCATAATATTTATGTTAAAAACTTACTGAGAAATATTTATATTAACAGTTCACAGAGAATAAAAGAAATAAGCTTAAGATATCCTAATTTATTCAGTTCTACTAAAGAAATTGAAGAAGCCTTATATTTAGGTTTAAGTAATGAAAAAAATATTGGAAAATATATATTATCTAAATTATCATTTGATATTATTAAAAATTATAAAAGTTAAATATAAAATGTGTTTGGAAACTTTGAAGAGGGAGTTAATGAGGTAGTTTAAGTCATTATGAAAAGCAAACACTTAGACCCAGTTAGACATAAAGCTAATTTTTCGGATTTTGGGTTGGGGTATATTTGGAATTGTGATACTGTTTCTTTAGTTAGGTACAATAACTTGTTGATGTGGATTTCTATAATGTATTAGTTTTAAGAGAATCGGTGGGAAGTTTTTAGACCTAAAAATAATCTAAGCAACGTGTGGGACATACTTTTGAGGTGGTCAAGAGTCATACATATAAAGAAGTTAAAACGATGGCGAAGATTAAGAAAAGTAGGTTGATTATAAAAAAAGCTTTTATTCTATATTATTAAACCTTTATTAGAATGGGTAATAGATTCCCCGTATAAAAAAACTGAAAATTTAAAAATGCTCGTAGATGTGGAAATGTTGGATTTTCTAAAATAATATAGAACTTAATCAATCATTCAGCATAGAGTGGAGTAGTAAAATTCCTTTTTGTTCCTGTTTGATAACCTTAATGGTAATATGGTGATTAATATAGAGTATTGGAGTGAAGTCAGATGGGAGATAAAAAGTATCAAGTCTTTATTAGCTCAACCTATACAGACTTAGTAAATGCTAGAGCGAAAATTAGTGAGCAAATTCTTACACTCTATCATTTCCCGATTGGAATGGAGATGTTTAGTGCTGGGGATGATGACCAATGGACAGTAATAACAAATACCATAGATAAGAGTGATTACTATGTTATTATACTTGGACATAGATATGGTTCATTAGCTGATGATGGATTTTCATATACCGAAAAAGAATATGATTATGCTAAGTCGAAGGGTATTCCTATAATGGCATTTATTAAAGACCGTAATGTGCCTACATCCCCTAATGAACGTGAGAATAATCAAAAGAGTATTAAAAAGCTAGAAAGATTTATAGAGAAAGTAACACAGAATAAAATGTGTGATTTTTGGAGTAATGAGGATGAGCTTACATCCAAAGTTACAGCAGCCTTATTTAAGGCATTTACATTGACTCCCCAAATTGGATGGATAAGAGCAAATACCATTGACACTACTAAAACATTAGAAGAACTTACTAAATTAAGTGCTGAGAATAGAGAACTAAAAGAGGAATTAGAATCACTCAAGAAAAAGTTGCAGTTTAGTATTCCTGAAATATTAGTTGAGATTAATAGAGATGATAAGGTGAATATCCCTTTTAACTACGAAATGAAAGTTAATAAGTTAAATTTATATTCAGTGATAGAAGAAAAAGATGTACCCGAGCATTTGCAACCATACATAACAAAAGAAAGCATTGATAAACATAATTTGTTAGTGGAGGAAACTAATGTTAAAATTGAAGATTACAATAGAGAATTAGAAAGTTATAAAAGGGCAAAAGATATGGGTACAGAGTATGAAATTACGCTTTGTAACGATGGAAAAGCAAAAGCTACAAATATTTTTGTTGATATGTATTTTCCGGAAGAAGTTAAAGTTATTGAGGGAGGGATTGATGATTTAACAAAACCCGAAATTCCTGAGTTACCTAAAGACCCGTTACAAGTAGCAGAGGAGAAATATTATGAGGAGCGTTTTAATTTCCCGTTAGCTGATGTATCACATTTTTATTCAGATAAAGCTCTATTTGGAGGAGTAGAATTAAATAGAGGAATTTTAAACTGGAGTTCTTCGAATAGTTTAAATAATAATAAGAATAATCTTATTTCATTTTCTGATAATGAATTGACAATCAAGTGTTCAAGTTTAATGCATACTAGGAAAAGAATCTTTAGTGAGAAGTTTTTAATTGTACCTAAAAGTGTTGGTGATTTTAAGATAGAAATGAATATAATATGTGAGGAGTATACAGAGGCTATTAATAAGGAAATAGGCATAAATGTATATAAAGAATCTTTAAAAGCTTAAGGAATTGATAATTAAATTATTTGTATAAGGTCTTTGAAACAAGTTCGTAAATATGTAATACTCCTCCTATACCTTCATTGTTCTAAATTTAGCTATTGCTATGTTGAAGAAATTGGTTTCCTAAAAATCAACTGAATATGAATTGTAAAAATCTCTGTGGATGTTGCAGAGATTTTTTTGTTTGTGCAAACTAGTATATGGGGTACTATTAATGAATGTATGCTTTTTAGAATTAGCATACATATGAAATATTGATATTAAGCCATTCGCTTATTGATACTCTATTGAATGTATGGTAATGTGAAATTAATTAAAATAGCATACAAAAAAGAGGTGGTAAAATAATGGCTAATTTGAATGAAAAGAAAGGCATGTTAATTGATGTACAACCCATAAAAAGTAAACAAGAAATTAATGAATTAATCGAAGCATTAGGGATGTCACAAAATGGATTACGTGACCAGCTATTATTTAAAATAGGTGTTTCGACAGGATTGAGATGTGGTGACTTAGTTGCTTTGAAAGTGGAACAAGTGAAAGGCAAATCTTCATTCAAGATTCGTGAAGGTAAAACGAAGAAGGAAAGAACGGTTTATTTGAATAATCTTATGGCTGATATTGCAGATTATATTGAAACACTGTCAGCTGATGCTATTTATTTGTTCCCTAGTCGCAAAGGCGATAGTCACATCACAACGACACAAGCGTATCGCATTATTGCTAAAGCTGGTGATATGATAGGCAACCATTCAATAGGAACACATACAATGCGTAAAACATTTGGCTACACATACTATCAAGCAACTAAAGATGTAGCTATATTGATGGAGATATTCAACCATTCATCACAAAAGACTACACTGCGATATATTGGGATTACAGAGGAAACAATTGAAAACAGCATAAAAAGCATTTCATTCTTTTAGTAGGAGCCGCAGGAACATGTTTAGTTGTTACGTTCTTTTTTAGTAATACAGAAGTGATTCTGAGAGGGATTTTAAATGATAGCAGGGGGCTAGATTACCGATATTTAGGTAGGGAGTGTTTTTGAACAGAGCGTCACCTGCTACAGCTACACGAATTTAATTCGGAAATAAAAAGGGATTAGAGATGATTTGATGAATAAGATTGATGATGAAAAATTTATTTTGAATATTGTTAAATTATTTTTATATTATTTAATTTTCATTATGTTTTTTGGAGGAACTTTCCCTCTGATAAGTTATTTAGTAGGAGGTGATAGTGAATCTATTTTGGATTTTTATATTGTATATTGGGGAGCAATAATTTTTTCTTTAGTGTTTACAATAATTTTAGGTGTGTTGCATAAAAGTATGACTTTAACGACTGTAGGATATCGTTTTTCAGTGATTTTGAATATTATTGCTCAGCTCGGAATAAGTTTTAGTAGTAGCTATTTATGGATTTTAGTATGTGGAGTGATTATGGAAATTTTTAAGGAGATGGCTGTGTTTAATGGTTTATTAGAAGTTCGTTATACTTTATTTTTTTTGATGATAGCGTTTATTGGAATGTTAATTACTTCGGGGATATTATTTAGATGTTCGTCTACTCTAAATAATTATTTTTTAAATTTTTTTACAAGTGAATATTTGGTACTATCTAGTATTCAAATAAAAAAAATTTTATCTTCTACATACGCAGAAAAAATTTATGGAATAATGACTATTTTTGTAACAATTGCTTGGCTTAATAATGATAATCTTTCAATGAAAAATTCAACTAAATATTTTGAAACTGTTTTTAATACAGATTTGATTGTCCTTGCTTTCTCATTATCTGTGTATGTTAATTATGTAATTACTTTATTTTTTAAAAGGTGCACTAATTAATATTATTTAACAACTAATTGATATACAATGAAATAAGTAAGGTCTTTGAACCAAGTTCGTAAATATGTCATACTCCCTTGTGGAGAAAAACGTAAAATAACCATGATGTTACATGAAAGGAGGGCTATATTAGCTCTCTTTTTTGTCGCACTAAGAATGTAAAATCATGCATTTACATAGTCTAGTAAGATTACGCTCAAGTCATTTTTATCATAGGTTGCTTCATATAGGCGTGACCACGCTGTGGCAAATTAGTATAGTGTGTATCTCAAAGAAGACGTACATAGATAATATGAAAAAATTTTGAGGTGGTGAATTAGTGTTCAAACAGCGTAAATGGATTAGTAATGAAATACTTAATTGGGAAAGCTATAGTGAAAGTAGTACAGTTCTTGAAAAAGAGAAGGGTGAAAGAGCATTTCGAATTTGGGAGCATGCAAAGAACCTTATCGAGAACAATGAAACGGAATTTCACTTAGCTGATGGGATAACCAATTTGAAAAGAGCTTTGAATCATCGATTAAAGTTAATTGAAGAAATTTATGGTTTTAAGTTTGTAGAGATAAATAATAAACCTAAGGGCTATATGGAGATACTAGAAATTTTTGGCGTTATTAGACCGTTTTTAATGAAGCGTTTGTTAACAATTAGAAATGGTATAGAACATAATGACGAAAAACCACCTTCATATGAGCGATGTATAGAGTTATTAGATGTTGTATGGTACTTTTTAAAATCAACTGATTTAATGGTGCAATTTGCTGTAAATGATTTAGCATTTGAGCTTGAGGTGAAAAATGATAAATCGTATTATTTTGTCTTAAAATATGTAAAGCATGAACGGGATATATTTATTATTAACGGTAATATTCCTGAAAAATTAATATATGATGAACTTACACCTGATACTATTGAAGTAGTATTGGGCGAAATCGAAGGAATTAAGGATACGAGGCTTTCAATGGCATATGAAGAAAAAGTAATTAAACTTCCACGTAGTTCGATTCATGGAGAAATAATACTCAGTGATTTTGACAAGATAGGGATTATAAATAAATTTGTATTTTCGTATTGAATAAAATCATTATTTTAAGTGAACGAATGTAAGTAGGTCTGAGGGCTATCGTCTAATTTAAAACTTGCTAACTTAGCTATAAGTAATGTATATTTACTATTTATAGAAGGTAAAAATTTGGTTATATTTTAGTTATTTTCGTTTATTTTAGAGAACCCTTGATATTAGTGATTTCGTAGACAATAGTTAAAGTCTATTTTCTTGGTAGTAACCCAGGTACAATCCGTGGTGACTATGCAACAACTGTTTCTCACAACATCATTCACGGTTCTGACTCACTTGCTTCTGCTGAGCGCGAAATCGGCTTATTCTTCGGTGAAGATTTAGTTTAATTTCTTTCAGCAGCAATTATGCCTTGGCGTAATTGATTTTGTAAATACATTAAGCAATCTCAATTCAATTTGAGGTTGCTTTTTTTAGTGCTCTAAAATGGAGTGACGGTTGCTTTATTAAAGCGACGGATAAAAGCCTAGAACTAAAGAATAGACCTATTAAAACAGTGGATAGAATTTTCTAGATACATATAGAATTGTTAAATACTTCTTAGTAATGTAAAATAAAAGATATAATATTCTGATAATTAAAGTTTTTTAACTTCTTTCAGCATATGAATCTGGATGTAAGCTACTTTTCAGCAGATGTCCAAACACCGGCTGAAAGAAATTAAAGCGCCGATTCCGGACGCAATTATGCCGAGGCATAATTGATTAGCTTAATAATCAAGAATATATTTCATAACATCTAAATACATTGGATGATAGGAAATGAGAGAATTGACAGTGCAAAGGGGTTTTTAAAATGAGAGAAGTGGTGATTGTAGCGGCTGTTCGTACAGCAGTTGGCAGGAGTAAAGGGGCGTTAAGCAATGTTCGTGCTGACGATTTAGCTGCAGATGTATTGCAAGAGGTTGTCCATCGAGCTGGGATTGAAAAGGCACAAGTGGAGGATGTTATTTTTGGCTGTGTGACGCAAACGGCTGAGCAGGGAGCAAATATAGCTCGTACATCATTGTTAATGGCAGGCTTTCCAGAGACTGTACCAGGTGTGACAATTGATCGACAATGTGGTTCAAGTCAGCAGGCTGTACATTTTGCAGCACAGGCCATTTTAGCAGGCGATATGGATATTGTCATAGCGGGTGGGGTTGAAAGCATGACGAGGGTGCCGATGGGTTCTAACATGAAGGGTGCCCATGAAGGTAAAAGGTTACAAGAAAACTATACAATTATACATCAAGGGTTATCAGCTGAGAAAATAGCGGAAAAATGGAACTTATCAAAGGAACAGCTAAATAACTATGCTTACAATAGTCATAGACGAGCATTAGCTGCTATTGAAGCGAATCATTTTAAACAGGAAATACTACCTGTCCAAGTTATGCAAGAAGACGGCTCAGTTACAATGTTTTCTGTTGATGAGGGACCTCGTGCTGAAACGACAGTTGATAAATTAAATGGACTAAAAACTGTCTTCCAGGAAGATGGTGTAATAACAGCTGGAAACGCAAGTCAAATGAGTGATGGTGCTTCTGCTGTAGTTGTTATGTCTTTAGAAAAGGCACAGGAGCTGGGCATACGGCCGCTTGCTAAAATTATTACTAGAGTGGTCGTTGGCTCAGATCCGACGTTAATGCTAACGGGTCCAATTGAGGCAACTAGGCAAGCGCTAGAACGCTCAGGTCTTACGATAGAAGAAATTGATACGTATGAAGTGAACGAAGCTTTTGCGCCTGTACCAATTGTCTGGTTGCGTGAGATTGGTGCAGATTCAAATAAATTAAATCCAGATGGTGGAGCAATTGCTTTAGGGCATCCATTAGCAGCGACGGGTACAAAATTGTTAACAACGATGCTGTATCGGATGGAGCGAGAAAATTTACGCTATGGATTACTTGCTATATGTGAAGGTATGGGGATGGCGAATGCCACTATTATTGAAAAAATGTAAAAGGGGTTGTGTTTGATGAAGTGTCATGAAGTGATAGCGGTTGTAACAGGTGGAGCGTCTGGTTTAGGAGAGGCGACTGTTCGAAAAATTGTTGCAGAGGGCGGCAAAGCAGTAATTTTTGATCTTAATGACGAGCGAGGACATGCATTAGTAGAGGAGTTAGGGGAGAATGTCCTATATGCACGTGTTGATGTCACAAAAGAAGCTGATGTAGCGGCAGGGCTTGCGCAAGCTGTAGCAACATTCGGGTCCATTAATGTCACAGTAAATTGTGCAGGAATTGCTGATGCAAGTAAAGTAATTTCAAAGCGTGGTCTACATGCCCTTGATATGTTTGAAAAGGTGATCTCAGTCAATTTAATTGGTACTTTCAATGTTATTCGCCTAGCAGCTGAGAAGATGCAAAATAATGAACCAAACGAGGATGGTCAGCGTGGGGTTATTATTAATACTGCATCTGTAGCGGCGTTTGATGGGCAAATAGGGCAAGCTGCATATAGTGCATCAAAGGGTGGTGTGGCAGCGATGACTTTGCCAATTGCACGAGAGCTAGCTGAAATTGGTGTACGTGTTATGACTATTGCACCAGGGTTAGTAGAAACACCAATGTTTGCATCGTTACCAGAGCCGGCAAGAACAGCACTTGGCACAATGACTCCGTTTCCTAAACGACTTGGGAAACCATCTGAATATGCACTATTGGTCGAAAGCATTATTCAAAATGGTTTATTAAATGGCGAAGTAATCCGTTTAGACGGCGCAATCAGAATGCAACCAAAATAGGGGATAACCAGAAGGTGCTCTACTCAGCTTGCTCAGAGCTTAGTGGATGAATGAACGCTGAAACCCATCTTCTTTAATCTGTTTTTTATTGCTAGAAGTAGAAAGATATTTGCGGATAGCGGACCAAAAGATTAGGTTTATCAGCATATTTTGTTTCGTATGTATTTGTTGGTAGCAGTAGTTAACCTTGGACGATTAAAAAATTTTTAAGAACAAAGGGGAGCGTTTTTATGCATATGATGGATACACCTTTATTATTAACAAGTTTTTTGGATCGAGCAGAACGATTTTTCCATGCGAAAAAAATTTATTCGCGGACAAGCCCTACAACAATTCATGAGATTACCTATAAAGAATATGTAAAACGGACTCGTAAATTAGCAGATGCCCTTACAAAGTTGGGAATGGAGCGAGGTATGAAGGTTGGTACCTTTGCTTGGAATCATCACCGCCATTTAGAAGCATATTTTGCAGTTCCTTGCGCAGGAGCTGTATTGCATATGATTAATATTCGATTATCGCCTGAGCATATTGCTTATGTCATTAATCATGCAGAAGATGAAATATTACTAATTGATGATAATTTAGTTCCACTTATAGCACCGATCGTTTCGCAGCTTAAATCAGTAAAGCATTATATCGTAATGGGAGATGATATCGCGCTAGAAAACATCCCATTACCGAATGCTCTTTCTTATGAGGCATTACTTGCAGAGGCAAATGATGATTTTAAATTTCCAGAGGATCTAGATGAAAATACACCTGCCGGTATGTGCTACACAAGTGCGACTACAGGAATGCCAAAGGGTGTAGTGTATACTCATCGTAGTATTGTCCTTCATAGTATGGTAGCGGGACTATCCGAGGGTGTTGGTATAAGCGAGGCAGATGTTGTACTACCTGTCGTACCAATGTTCCATGCGAATGCGTGGGGGTTTCCGTTTGCTGGTGTATTATTTGGTGCTACACAGGTGCTACCAGGACCAATGTTTACACCACAGTTACTACTGGATTTATTTGAAACATATAAGGTAACACTGACAGCAGGAGTACCTACAATTTGGCTTGGTGTACTACAGGAGCAGCGTAAAAATCCTCGTGATTTATCCTCTTTACGTTTGATTGTATGTGGTGGTTCGGCATCACCGCTTGGTCTAGTTCGAGGCTTTGAGGAGGAGCATAAAATTCCTTATATTACGGGCTTTGGTATGACCGAGACATCGCCACTTGTAAGCCTATCTACGTATTTAACGCATATGCAAGATTATACAAACGATGAGAAAATGGATGTTCGTATTACACAGGGGCTAACGGTGCCGCTCATTGAAACACGGGTGGTCAATGAAAATGGGGAAGTACCTTGGGATGGCAAAACAATGGGCGAATTAACAATTAGGGGCCCATGGATTGCTGGAGAATACTACAATGATGAGCGAACTACAGACGCCTTTAAAGATGGCTGGCTCTACACGGGAGATATTGCGGTAGTGACAGAAGATGGTTATATAAAAATAACAGATCGTACAAAGGATTTAATTAAAAGCGGTGGAGAATGGATTTCTTCAGTGGAGCTTGAAAATGCTTTGATGTCACATCCTAAAGTGTTTGAGGCCGCAGTTATAGCAATCCCGCATGAAAAATGGATTGAACGACCTCTTGCATGTGTTGTACCAAAACCTGAATTTAAGGATTCTATTACGAAATCAGAGCTATTAGATGATTTGCGATCGCAATTCCATAAAACATGGATTCCTGATGATGTTGTGTTTTTAGATGAGGTACCTAAAACCTCTGTAGGAAAATTCATGAAGATAAAATTGCGAGAAGAGCTAAAGGATTACCGAGTTGAGGTTTAATAGATTTAATCTTTGAAGGTGGTGACTAACTGCCTTCATTTTTTACGTAAAAAACTGGATCATTACCATAACGAGAGGTTGATTTCCGTTCCGGCTGGGCGCTTTGAAGTATTGTTTGTAAGAAAAAAGTATATGGGGCGGAGTCAGTCTAAGTCCACATACATGGAAAGTGCCATAAAGTGCATTAGAACCAACCGAATCAACGGAATATTTTAGCTAAATTAATGAAAGAATGAATAGAAAAATGAAACTATTTTTTCCATTTTGCCGTATAATCATTAGTAATGAAAGGAAGTGGACGTATTGGAAATTGCAACGATTGCAATTTTGGGAGGCGTATTAATTGCATTAGCAGGTATTTTTACTGATGCAAACACAAGAAAGCAAAAAATTAAATTAAAGGCTATAGAAAAGGAAGTAGAGCTAGAAAAGCTCAGACTAGAAACATACACGATGGAAACTGAAAAGATGCGCCTAGAATTAGAACATTCAAAAGTTTTACTATTAGAGGAAAAACAAAACTCAACTAAGTAACGTAGATTACATGTGAAAGACTATTTCAGGAATGGCACTTTTCCGCTATAATTGAAATACGACGCTAGAGGGGAAGATGACCGTATGTCTGATTATGAACAATTTATAGAAGGTATAAAGCGCAAAACAGGAATAGATTTAGCGTTATATAAAGAAGCGCAAATGAAAAGACGATTAACATCTCTCTATGAGAAGAAAGGTTATCGTAATTTTGTAGACTTTCTAAAGGCACTTGAACAAGATCGTGACTTAATGAATGAGTTTTTAGACCGTATGACGATCAATGTTTCCGAATTTTATCGAAATGGTAAGCGTTGGGAAGTATTGCAGAAAAAAATATTTCCGAAATTACTGCAATCTAATAAGCGTTTAAAAATTTGGAGTGCTGCTTGTTCAACTGGGGAAGAACCTTATTCTTTAGTAATGGTATTATCTCAATTAGTACCATTATCTCAAATCCAAATCATCGCTACTGATTTGGATGAAAACGTCATTCAAAAGGCGAAGTTAGGTTTGTATCCGGAGCGCTCATTAGCAGAAGTGCCGAGTGATATTAAAGCAAAGTATTTTGAACAAGAAGGTTCTTTCTATAGGGTCAAGGATGAGATTAAACGTTGTGTGACTTTTAAGAAGCATAATTTACTTAATGATCACTATGATGCTAATTATGATTTAATTGTCTGCCGTAATGTCATGATTTATTTTACTGAAGAAGCTAAGGATCAGATTTATACGAATTTTAGTAAAGCATTGCGCAAGGATGGGATTTTATTTGTTGGATCAACAGAGCAAATCTTTAATCCATCTCGTTATGAGTATGAAGTAGAGGATACATTCTTCTATAGACGAAAATAGTTAATAATATGAGAAAAGCAATCGTACAGTAGACAACATGAATGTCATGTACATATTTTAAGGCTTCAAATATAGATAATCGTACGCTTTTCGCTTGTTATAAGCAAAAAGCGTATTTTTTATAAGAAGCACTTCATTTCAGTAGTGTAGCGAATATGTTTGTTCAATGAAATTTATACTATCTTTTTTTACACGAATTGTTCAGAATATTCGAATTTGCCGCGAGTGCTAGTAGTTTATGAGTTGCTGGAACAGTTTGAAATTTGCAAATAATTAAAACTGTACTTTAAAGACATTTGCAAAAGGACTGTTTTTTTAGAGAATATATGTTATAGTGAAAAATACATACTTTAGCGAGTTGAAGGGAGAAAGCGTTTATGCGTTACTTAACAGCGGGGGAGTCACATGGACCCCAATTAACAACAATTATTGAGGGCTTACCGTCACTCTTACCAATTACAGCAGAAAAAATTAACCATGATTTAAAACGACGCCAAGGAGGACATGGACGCGGTCGTCGTATGCAAATCGAAACAGATACAGTGGAAATAGTTGCTGGTGTTCGTCACGGACAAACACTTGGTTCTCCTGTAGCACTCGTAGTCACAAATGATGACTGGAAGCACTGGACAAAAATTATGGGAGCAGAGCCATTAGCAGAAGATGTGAATCCTGAAGAGATCAAACGCCAAATTTCACGTCCACGTCCAGGACATGCGGATTTAGTAGGTGGCATGAAATATGGACACCGTGATTTACGCAATGTATTAGAGCGTTCTTCAGCGCGTGAGACAACTGTTCGTGTTGCGGTAGGTTCTGTTGCAAAGGCGCTATTAAATGAATTAGGTATTTCAATTGTGTCACATGTAACAGAAATTGTTGGCATTAAGGCAGATACTTCTTTAGTAGAAGGGAAATCTGCAGATGAAATTCGTGCCATTGTTGAAGCAGATCCTTGCTATTGTGTTGACCCAGAGGCTTCTGCAAAAATGGTAGAGGCGATTGATGAAACGAAAAAAGCGGGTGACTCAATTGGTGGCGTTGTTGAAGTGATCGTTGAAGGAATGCCAGCTGGTGTTGGTTCATATGTTCATTATGATCGAAAACTAGATTCAAAACTTGCAGCTGCAATGCTATCTATCAATGCATTTAAAGGTGTTGAATTTGGAATTGGGTTTGAAATGGCACGTCGTAAAGGCTCTGAAGTACATGATGAAATCATTTGGTCAGAGGAAGAAGGCTACACACGTGCAACAAATCGACTGGGTGGTTTAGAAGGTGGAATGTCTACTGGAATGCCTATTGTCGTACGTGGTGTAATGAAACCAATCCCTACATTATATAAACCGTTACAAAGTGTTGATATTGAAACAAAAGAGCCATTTAAAGCTAGTGTAGAGCGCTCGGATAGCTGTGCAGTACCGGCAGCATCAGTAGTTGCGGAGCACGTTATTGCCTGGGAAATAGCAAATGTAATATTGGAACAATTCCATAGTGATCAATTACCTCAATTAAAAGCTCAAATCGACGAACAGCGTCGTTATACAAAGGGATTCTAATTTATGCGAGTACAAGTAGCGACGAAATCGCATCAATATGAGGTTGTACTTGGGCATAAATTTTTAGCGGAAGCAGTAAAAGCATTTGACAATATGCTACAAAAAGCTGATAAGCTCATTGTTTTTACGGATGCTAATGTATGGGCAGCACAAGGAGATTATTTCAAGGCTAATTTCCCTTATGATTTTGAAGTCTTTGTCTTACCAGGTGGTGAGGCATGTAAAACCTTCGAACAATACAATGCAGCGCAAACATTTTTACTTGAACAAAAATGTTCACGTAAATCATTTATTTTTGCATTTGGTGGGGGAGCCGTAGGTGATTTAACAGGCTTTGTTGCAGCCACTTATATGCGTGGGGTACCGTTTATTCAAATCCCGACAACGATTTTAGCACACGACTCAGCAGTAGGTGGTAAAACAGCTATTAATCATCCACTAGGAAAGAATATGATTGGTGCGTTTTATCAACCTGAGGGAGTAATATATGATACTGTATTTATCGAAAGCTTACCTGAGCGCGAGGTACGTTCGGGAACAGCGGAAGTGATAAAGCATGCGATGATTTCTAATGCAGTATGGTTAGAGGAATTAATGGCAGAAGAGACAGTTATTCATTTTAGCACGGAAGAGTTAGCAAAGCATCTTGGAAAAGGTATAGAAGTGAAGGCGCATATAGTTGCAGAGGACGAAACCGAGCAATCCGTGCGAAAATTTTTAAACTTAGGTCATACTTATGGGCATGCAATTGAAGCGGCTGCTGGGTATGGAAAAGTAGCACATGGAGAGGCAGTAATGATTGGACTCGTTTATTGCTTATTATTAAGTGAACGATACGGCGAGTTAGATCGTAATTTCACTACAGCATTTTTGCAATTTGCATTAAAAAATGGCTATCCATTTGAAGCTGTGAAAGAATATTCTTTTGAACAGTTAACAGAGTATCTAATGAAAGATAAAAAAGCGGAGTATGGTATTTTACAATTTGTATTATTAGAAAAAATTAGTAAACCATTTGTGCGACCAATTGATATAGCTGAGTGCAAAGAAGTAGATGCCGAATTCCGACAGCTATTAGCGGAGGTGCTTGTATGATTCGTGGACTTAGAGGAGCAATTACAATTGAATCTGACAAGCCAGAGTTTGTATGGGATGAGACAGCAAGATTAGTACGTGAAGTAGTAGCAGCAAATAATGTGGAGGTAGATGATATTGCTTCTATACTTATATCCACAACACCTGATATTACGTCAGCATTTCCAGCACGTGCCGTACGATTAATGGACGGGTGGCAATATGTACCTGTTATGTGTACACATGAAATGGACGTGCCAAACGCACTGCCACTTTGTATTCGTATATTAATACATGCGAATGTGGAAGTGGCACAAAAAGATGTAAAGCACTTGTATCTTAATGATGCAGTGAAATTAAGACCAGATTTAGCCCAAGCTAAATAATTAGAGGAGATGTTTGAGATGAAATGGAAACAACAATTGGACGGTATGAAAGCATATAAGCCTGGTAAACCAATTGAAGAAGTACAACGTGAATATGGCTTACAAGAAGTCGTAAAATTAGCATCTAATGAAAATCCATTTGGGTGCTCACCTAAGATAACAGCTTATTTACAAAATAATTCAGCAAATCATGCTATCTATCCAGATGGCTATGCACAAAATTTACGTACGGCTGTTGCAAATCATCTAGGTGTCAATGAAACACAGCTTCTTTTTGGTAACGGCTCTGACGATATTATTGCAATTATTACTCGTGCACTGTTGTATCCAGGTGTGAACACAGTCATGGCAGACCCATCATTCTCTCAATACTGGCACAATGCTGAAATTGAAGGTGCAGAGGTACGCAAAGTTCCTTGTATTGAAGGTGCGCATGACTTAGATGCAATGCTAGCAGCCATTGATGATCATACATCAATCGTTTGGGTTTGTAGTCCAAATAATCCAACGGGGGTTGTAATACCTGATGTTGAATTGCGTGCATTTTTAGCTAAGGTACCAAGTGACGTACTAGTAGTATTAGATGAAGCGTATATCGAATACGTAACGCATCCAGGTCACAAAGATACGCTATCATTAATCGACGAGTTTCCAAATGTACTATTATTGCGTACATTCTCAAAAGCATATGGTCTTGCTTCTTTCCGAGTTGGTTATGCAATAGGGCAACCAGAAGTAATTGCTAAGCTGGATCCCGTAAGATCGCCATTTAATAATACAATTTTAAGTCAAGCAGTTGCGACAATTGCTATAAGTGACCAAGAGTTTATAAAAGCTTGCCGTGAAGCGAATGAAAAAGGTAAAAAACAATATGTTGAATTTTGTGAAAAATATAATTTAAAATACTTCCCTTCTGATACGAACTTTATTTTCTTTAATACGAATGCTGATAGCGATGTTGTTTTCAATGAGCTTATGAAGCGAGGCTTTATAATCCGTAGCGGAAATGCGTTAGGATTACCTGGGTTTATCCGTGTGACCATCGGAACTGAGGCTCAAAATGAAGCATTGCTTGGTCACCTTGAAAACGTCCTAAAAGAGCAAGGGGTTTTTGGATGACACGTAAAGTGCTCGTTATTGGGCTAGGTCTAATTGGAGGCTCGATTGCCTTAGCATTACAAAAGGCACCTGAAACAACAATAACAGGCTATGATATGGATGCAAAAACACGTGAACATGCGAAAACGTTAAATATTGTTCATGATATTGTGACAGATCCGAAAAAAGTTGCAGCCGACGTGGATGTCATTATTTTTGGAACTCCCGTCAACGCAACACTTGAATGGATGGAACAATTAAAAACATGGCCGTTAAAAAATAAGGTAATCGTAACAGATACAGGTAGTACAAAAAAAATGATTATGCAAAAGGCGGGGGAATTACGTGAGCTAGGCATTACTTTTATCGGTGGACATCCAATGGCAGGTTCCCATAAAAGTGGTGTATTAGCTGCGAAGGCCCACCTTTTTGAAAATGCGTATTATATGCTAACGCCACTCGCTGGTGAAGAAATTGTGAATATGGCACAGCTTGAAAGTCTATTAAAATTTACACATGCAAAAGTTGTTAGTGTATCTGCTCGTGAGCATGATCATATGACAGCTGTAGTTAGTCATTTTCCACATGTCGTTGCTGCTTCTCTTGTGCATCAGTTGGGCGGAGAAAATGGGGAATATCCGATGACACGTTCACTTGCTGCAGGTGGCTTCCGTGATGTAACGCGCATTGCCTCGTCCAATCCGATTTTATGGCGAGATATTACATTGCAAAATCGTGATGAGCTTATTGCACAACTAGAAGGCTGGGAAAATGAAATGACTCGTGTGAAGGAGCTGCTTTTAAATGGTGGTTCAGATGACATTGAAAATTATTTTGCGGTAGCCAAAGAGCTAAGAGATGAATTACCGATTAGTGCAGGAGCGATGTTTACCTCATTTGACTTATATGTTGATGTTCCTGACTATCCAGGGGTTATTTCTGAGGTGACAGGCTTGCTTGCAGACGAAGCGATTAGTATTACCAATTTACGTATCGTAGAGTCACGTGAAGATGTTTTCGGGATTCTTGTTATTAGCTTACAAAGCGAAAGTGACCGTGAACGTGCAGCGGCGTGTATACAAAAGCGTGCAAATTATGAAACATATATTTCATAGTCATAAATCATAAGAAAGCGTCGGAATTACGGCGCTTTCTATCTTCATATTGGAGGGAAAAAACGATGAGTGAAAAAGTATTACAATATGATAAGCCTTCCTTACAAGGGACTTTAACGATTCCTGGTGATAAATCTGTTTCTCACCGTTCCGTTATGTTTGGAGCTATTGCAACGGGTAAAACGACAGTTGACGGCTTTTTATTAGGTGAGGATTGTTTAAGTACAATTGATTGTTTCCGAAAGCTCGGTGTTAAAATTGAAGTGGAAGGAACAAATGTATCGATCGACAGTCCGGGTATAGATGGGTGGCAAGAACCTACAGAAGTACTATACACAGGAAACTCTGGTACGACGACACGCTTAATGCTAGGGATTTTAGCTGGTTCTAATGGTCACTCAGTAATGACAGGGGATGCGTCTATTGGAAAGCGACCAATGCGCCGTGTGATTGATCCATTACGTCAAATGGGTGCACACATTACTGGAAGGGCAGATGGACAATACACGCCATTAGCCATTCAAGGTACAACATTACGAGCTATAGATTATCATATGCCTGTTGCGAGTGCACAGGTGAAGTCAGCTATTTTACTTGCAGGTTTACGTGCTGAGGGTACTACAATTGTTCGAGAAACTGAAGTATCTCGAGATCATACTGAGAGAATGCTTCGTCAATTTGGAGCAAAGGTTGATGAGGTGGATGGTGTTATTTCAATAAAAGGAGGGCAAACTCTAACGGGGACGCATGTTTCTGTTCCAGGTGATATTTCATCTGCTGCCTTTTTCTTAGTTGCAGGAGCTATCTGTGAAGATAGTAAAATAATGCTAAAAAATGTCGGAATTAACCCAACACGAGATGGGATCATCGAAGTGCTTCAAAAAATGGGTGCATCTATGACACTTATTCCGGATGAAGATAGTCAATCAGAGCCGACAGCAACAATTACAATTGAAACGTCAGCATTAAAAGGCACTACAATCGAGGGAGATATTATTCCTCGTCTTATCGATGAAATCCCGATCCTTGCTTTATTAGCAACGCAGGCAAATGGAAAAACTATTATTAAGGATGCCGAGGAGTTAAAAGTAAAGGAAACAGACCGGATAACGGCTGTAGTGGATGAATTGAAAAAACTAGGCGCTAATATTGAAGCCACCGAGGATGGAATGATTATTGAAGGACCAACACCATTACGAGGTGCTAGTCTTAAAACCTATGGTGATCATCGTATTGGAATGATGGGTGCTGTTGCAGCACTAATAACAGATGGGGCAGTAATTTTAGATGACGCAGAATGTATAGCGGTGTCTTACCCACCGTTTTTCGAGCATATAGAGGAAGTAAAGTAAAATGAAACGCCAGCAAATGGGTTTCGTCTGTGCGAAAGCAAAGCGACAGCAACAAATGTTTTCTATAGCGAAAGCAAAGCGACAGCAACAATGTTTTCTGTGCGAAAGCGAAGCGACAGCAACAAATGTTTTCTGTGCGAAAGC
>NZ_JARVRU010000160.1:0-6194 GCF_030209535.1 Lysinibacillus sp. fls2-241-R2A-57 | reverse complement strand
CTATATACATGGCATACGTTTTAACAAATGTCATCCACAACTTTTGGTGATGAGCTTTTTATGAAAATAAAAAAATCTCCAAAGCGTAACTCAAAATTAGTCCACTGTGGAGATGTTTACTATTTATTTATAGTGATATGTGCTAGCTCTTACATTGTTTCGTTGTATTTGGTTGAACCATGCACGATCTTTTTCCTCTTGCTTTAATGTATTAACGATGGTTGATGAGCAGCTAATGCAGATTTTTGCTTGAGTAATCTGTCCACATCGTTCGCAAGGTGCGCCTAAGTTAGGAAAGATCGACTTTTTTAATTTTCCTGCTTTTACCCATTTATAAAGTAGCTCGGATGAAACACCTGTTAATGCAACTACCTCATCGTTCGTTAAATAGCGATTATTTTTTCTTAGTAGAAAATGATGTAAATCAGAAAAAATATCTTCTTCTCTCACATCAATTCTTTTTGTAAATAGCTGCATATCTATTCTTCTCCTTGTTTACTTCAATTGATGATTTCGCTTACACCTTCATTAACGTTAATAGGCTGCTCGTCATATTTATAGTTTTCCCAACGATTACGTGCTAATTTTCGATATTTATTGGAAACATTTCGGTCCGCTATTAATCGAGAGAATCCTTTTTTCGCTTCAGTAATATCACCGAGTCGGAGGCTTAATTCAGCATGTAAAAATTGAATTCGTTCTCCGCCCTCTTGATTGGAGGCAAAAGATTTACTGTAAAAGTCTCTAGCCGCAAAGAGGTAGCGCATTTCCGATTCATAATCGTTTTTTAAGCGATAGAGCCAAGCTATTTTCAGTGCGAAATTGGCCATAAGAAGAGATTCTTCCATTGATGCTCTGGATACAAGATAAGCTAATTTAAAGCTTATAATGGCATCATCGATTGTACGTTCCTTACATATATCCATAGGTTTTTGAAGTTCCTTAATGTACAGCTCATCAATAAGAAGCATGAAAGGCCCATAAGTTCTTGTCATAGATTTGTGGTAGGCATAGCCACAATGCGGACAAACAGCAACTTCATATAACAATGGATTTAAACCTTCATAGACTGACATGAAGTCTGTTTGCTCCTCGACTACTTTATAACGATTAGGACGTACTTTATAAGTGGTGAAATGCTTTTTGCAAAACTTGCAGTCCACACTACTTTCATAGTAGTAAATGTTGAATGCCACTAAGAATCAGCTCCTTTACATCCAATTAGGTTTTTATTTCTTTTGTTCTATGTATACGATAGTTGTATCGTTCAATATGTTTAATTAACTATCTACTATTTTAACAATTATGTGTTCTTTGGTATACTCCTTTAGAATTATAAAAATTAAAAATGATTATTACTTTTTTAGTCATTTGAAATTTTGAACCGTATTCGTAATAGTATTTATCGGTGCAGTTGAGATAAATTACACATTTATTTTAGTTTGTCAAATTACGTACAAATGTTTAACTAAATGGCTTGTTAGTTTTTATGTTTTACAATGCTTATATAGGGAAAATTAACTATATGTGATGGAATGAATTCTTTGCAATTTTTAATGTAAAATTTTTTGGCTAAAAAAGGATTTCGAATGCGAAGCGGCTCATCTGACGCCCTAGTCAGAATGGGAATCACCCTCTCGTTTTTTGCTGAAGAACCAAAAGAAGGAATTTGTCTCAGCGCAAGAGACAACTCTTTTCTTAGTATTGAAAAACAAAATGATCAAGGTAATCTTCGTGAATGTTTTAGTGTCGAGCCCCAAAACAGAATCGCTCTTTATCGAAACTATTTGGGCTTTTATCGAAACAAAACCTCATTTTATCGAAACTATTTGAGCTTTTATCGAAACAAAACCTCATTTTATCGAAACTATTTGGGCTTTTATCGAAAAAAAAGCTCTTTCTATCAAGGAAATTAACCACACGTTATGGTAAAGAACTTATATTTGGTAAAATTGTATAAAACGATAAGGAGCTAACGATGGATTATAAAATTGTATTCTTTGACGTAGATGGAACGCTTGTTAATTATGAAGATGGCTGTATTGAAGAAAGCACAAGGGAAGCTGTACAACAATTAATAAACAAAGGAATTCGTATCGTTGCTGCGACAGGAAGACCTTTATCAATGTGCCAACAGTTAAGAAGCATAGGAATAGAGACGTTTATTACAGCTAATGGTGCGTTTGTTAAGCATCAAGATCACGTAGTCCATAAAATACCTATTGCACAAGAAATTGTCCAAACCGTTAAGGCTTTTGCTGATGAAAATAAACAAAGTCTCTCGTTTTTTACAGAACAATTATCGATGAATAACGTCCAAGAACAAGAGACATTAAAAGCTATGCAAGAGACATTATCTTTGCTGGAGTTTCCCGTTATTAATGAGGATATTTTAACGCAAGAGGTTTACTTAATGTGTTTGTATGGAGATAAAAATATAGAGAATAGATATGCCTCACAATTTCCTCATTTATTATTTAAAAGATGGCATCCGTACATTACAAATGTTTTGCAACATGATGTTTCCAAATCGATTGCTGTTCAAGCTGTACTAGATTATTTTAATTTGAGTCCTAAGGAAGCACTGGCTTTTGGCGATGGGGATAATGATATCGATATGCTGGAACAGGTTGGCTTCGGTATTGCAATGGGCAATGGTAGTGAAGCATTAAAAAATGTCGCTGATTTTATAACGAAGAAATCAACAGATGGTGGTATTGATTATGCTCTACGTGAGCTACAAATACTAGTTTAAGAGAGCTATATTTATAGTATGAACCAACCTCTATACATTAGAGAAAACTGTATGAAAGTTATAATACTCATAATGTTACCTACTTTGAGTTATTATAAAGCTAACATTTAAAAGAAATCATTATGCGTTAGGTGGGATGGATTTATGGCGCATCACGTGCAATCTCTTATTGAACATTACGGGTATTTTGGCATTATTCTTATCCTAGTTGGAGGGATTGTCGGGCTGCCACTTCCTGATGAGATATTTTTAACATATGTAGGGTATAGCGTTTATAGAGAAACTCTCTCGCATATTCCAGCTCTAATAAGCGCTGTGGTAGGTGCGGCAGGGGGAATTACCTTGAGCTACTATATAGGCTATAGATTCGGGCTACCCTTATTGCAAAAATACGGTCCGAAAATCCATATTACTGAACAAAAAATTGACGTTACTAAAAAATTATTTGCAAAAATAGGACCAGTATTATTATTAATCGGATATTTTATTCCTGGTGTACGTCATCTAACAGCATATATTGCGGCTATCAATAATTATCCTTATAAAAAATTTGCTTTCTTTGCTTATACGGGAGCGGTTATATGGACATTTACTTTTATTACTTTAGGAGAAGTACTTGGGGAGAAATGGCGCTACGTTGGGTTATATTTATCCCGCTACAGTATGTATCTTATAGCATTGTTCATCATAATAATTTTGATCGTTTATTTTATTTTCAAAAAAAGGAATTCGCCTAAATAAAAAGGGTCTGATTCAATACCTATCATGGTTTGATTCAGACCTTTTGTTATATTTAAGGCAATATTGCAAATGAACGCACAGGGAATCCAGAGGCTTTTTCAGGCTTTGGTACAATATTGAATATAGCAGCACCTTTTGGAGGTAGCTTATCCAAATTTGTCATAAGCTCAATTTGGTAAGTATCTTGTTCAAGTACAAAATATTCGCCGTCTAGCTTACTGTTTTTGCGAAAATCAGCTGCTGAATCTGTATCAAAAGTTTCGTGACCAATAGCACTTATTTTTCGTTCGTTGAATAAAAATTGTAACGCTTCTAAACCCCAGCCAGGAATATGATTATGACCATCAGCATCTTTGCTACTGAAAGCCTCCTTATCTGGCCAACGCTTACTCCAATCAGTACGAAGCGCAACAAAGGTACCTGCTTCAATTTCTCCATATTCAGCCTCAAAGTCAAGAATATCTTGGATACTTAATGTGTAGTCGTTATTCAATTCGGCTTCCTTAGATTTATCAATAACGATTAGTGGTAGGACTAGTTCTTTTAACGCCAATTCATCTAAATAGCGTGTATCTCGCACAAAATGGATAGGTGGATCGATATGTGTTCCATATTGCCCAGGGAAAGAGAATTGCTGCGCAAAGAAGCCATCATCATGGGAAAATAATGTTTCAAATTTTGCATCATCAAACATAAAGAAATGAGGCGAATTAGGACCAAATGTATGTGTTAAATCAACCCATTCTTTAGATTTTAATAGTTGAATTGCTTGTAAAAGTTCATTTGCCATAATATTTTCCTGCTTTCTTTTAATTATTTTTGGGTGCTTAGACTTTACTTACTAGCGGCAATAAAAAAGAGCCCTCCTTGTAGAAGAGGACTCTTGTGCAAAGCAACTTAGTAAGTCTTCTCATCTTCAAGGCCGATTTCGCCAATTGGAATTAGCACCATACCTATAGGCTGGTTGCTGAGACATCATAGGGCCAATCCCTCCGTCTCTCTTGATAAGAAAAGATAATATAAGAATTTTCAGAAATATATTACGAATACTTTAGCATATTTATTTATAGTTTACAAGTTCAATAGGGATGCATGGTTAAAAGATTTTCCAGAATTAATAATTTTGCTATTGCTGCAAATATTGTTTGCCTATATTTAAATAGATAATACGATTACATACATCATACGTAAACATAGGGGTAGCCTTTGTATTTAGATTAAAATCCCGTTTCACATATGAGAAAAGCCTCGTTGTTGAATCTCAATCGCTAGGTTTAAATAGACAATACATAGATCCCACTCATTAGTTGAATTTCACCAACTCAAATTTACGGTTAGCTTACAACAGTCGCTATCAGTAAATATTATTCGAATTCCATCTGGTGTATAGTTAGTTTCGAATTTTATGGTAATGCCTGTTGATGCAATTAATTTTTCAACCTCTGTTTTATTTGACAACTGTGCCGCGTCCATAAGATCATGTGCAAATTGCTCTGATTCATCAATTTTATCCGTCAGTAATTGTGCTTGCTGCATAATAGCTTTGATCCGTTTCGCAGAAGACTTTAATTTAGTTATATTGATGGTTGGAAATGGGCTACGATTTGTTGAGTTTGTAGGCATCACTAAATGTCTAGAAGGTTGGAGTGTGGCTGGTTGATTTGCCATTGCCCATGCCCATGTTGGATAATAATTAGGATAGACAAAATACGGATAAGGATTGTAATACAACTAAAATTCCTCCTATCCTATAGTTGATACCTTATCTTATGTACAACAAAGACTTTCGGTGTTAATGGTTGATGCTTGGCAAAAGGGGAGCAAGTGGTGCGATGACCCAATCGGAAGCCATTAGTTCATCCAATTTATTCACAGAAGGAGTTATCAAGATGGATGTTCGTGAATACATAAAAAATGGTTTTGAAGTTTACTACGAGCGCTATAATCAGATTTCGGAAGATGGATTTTGCAGATGGATGCGTCCAGATGTTCCTGATGAGATGAAATTAGCGGATACTGATGAAGAATGGTCAAGATGGAAGATGGTCCCTTCTATAGTAAGCGAAGATGATATTCAAGCTTTAGAAAAAGAGTTTGGACTTAAATTTCCTGAATGGTATAAAGCCTTTATTTCAACGTATCATCATTATTTTGATGTCATACCCGAACAAAGTATTGAAGAGCCTTTAAATAACGTTAGAGATATGTATAATCCATCGTTATGTAGTTCGGGATATCTCCCATTTTCATGGGATGAAGAGTACGGCAAAATAATTTGCATTGATTTAAATGACATTGCAGATGAAGAAAATTGTGCAATATATGAAATTGAACATGAAATTTTATTTGATGATGATGCCGATATTAAAGCGTCATTAGACTATCTGTATCCAAATTTTAAGGCATATTTTGACGCTACTTTCCTTGAATATAATAAATAGCAAAAAGGAAGAGGCGGGACAAAACCTCATTTTTCTGCAGCGAAAGTGGAGCGAAGCGTAACGACAGCGACAAGTTCTCTGCGACGAAAGTGGAGCGGTAGCGACAAACCGCGGATGAGAGATTTATCGGAACAATTTCGCGATTTATCGGAACAATTTCAGATTTTATCGGAATGTTTCATCTATTTATCGGAACATGTTAAAAAATACAGTATCTCTGTTCGCATTGAGAGTTTATCGAAACAGTTTTCAGATTT
>NZ_JARVRU010000056.1:0-6295 GCF_030209535.1 Lysinibacillus sp. fls2-241-R2A-57 | reverse complement strand
CGCCCTTTCACGGCGGTAACACGGGTTCGAATCCCGTACGGGTCATACTAAAAAAGATAACTTTTTAGAAATAGAGAAATATAAAAATAGCAACTGGTACTATGTATCTTTGAAAAAACGTCCATCAACTAAAACGAAAAGAGTCTGGGATATAACTAGCTGATATTAAAGGAAAGGTGATGTTTTAAAACAATGTTGAAATTATATAACTTTTAAGGGAAGCCATTTTGACTTCCCTTAATGCGCTTTTAAAGAAGATTATACATCAATCATTTTTTATTATCATTTAACGTATATATGTTTTTTCAGCCATTGTCTGAAATACTGCAACTGTTCCTCAGAATGGAAATAGTGTTCTCCATTCTCCATTACTTGCAAATTACAGTTAAAACGTTTATTAAATTCAGATACAACGTCAAACTCACATAAGTTATCTTCTGAACCATAGAGAATTGAAGTTGGATTATTCCAAGCAACAATAGGATGTTCTTTCACATAACAGTAGTAGTCCCAATAGAGAGTTTGTCCAATAGGTGTAGAAATTTCTTTCTCTATTTTTAGTCTACTCTCACTTACGTTAAACCATGTCATCATATTATTTATGATACGTTCCATATTTACCACAGGAGAGAGAAACAAACACTGCTTCAACGGCTCATGGCTATATTCTAATAGGCTAAAATATACTCCCATGCTACAAGCAAAAATGCTTATATTATTTGATAACGATTTTGCATAGATCATAATTGTATTAAGGTCTTGAACACAGTTTTGAACTTTGCAAAGATAAGTATCATCCTTACGGTCACCATGTTGAGGTAAATCAAAACTAAGCACTTGATAACCTACTGCTGTTGCTTCTTCTGCAAATACAATAATCGAGTCATCTGCCTTATTTGACATGTTACCATGCACTACCACAAATAACTTATCTGATTTGTCACCCCATAAAATCGCTGGAATATTTTCTATTTTAAAATTACTTTTTATCATTGAAATTTTCCTCCATGAAATATAAATAATTCGTTATTCCTAATATTACAAATGTATATACCTAAATAAATATTGTTACTCTTGTATAAGCATGGGCTACATTGCATTGAACCATAAAGTTCTTGATTTTAACAACTTCTTTGTCAGTTTCAAATAATTATAGCCATTTAAACCAATACAAATAATTGCTGATATATTTAGTTGCAACACCATTAAACTTATTCATCCACTTTTTTAATTTGCTGTGTACAGCATTAATGTGTTGAATATGGTAAATTCCTTCTTTACGTTTTCCTCTTTGTATACGCTTATGTTCCAATGAAAAATCTTGGCAAACTGAACATAACTCTTATGACTGTCAGTACAAAAGATAGAGTTACCCCCTACACGACCGTCATAGAGTCTTTCTAATTCTTGGTGTGTCATTCTACCTCTACATAATAACTCCATAATTAGATTACCCTGTCTATCAATAGCAGTAGCAATACAAACCGTTCGTAAGATATACCTCTCTTTTTAATCTGTTTTCCTCTATTACGAGATTCTCGGCATTTTAGAAGGTTTTGTACCTTTTCGCGGGTGATAAGCTGGGCAACCCGTGTTTCGAAGAAATGAATCGAATGCTTCATTTGGAATACTTTCCACTAAATCATTGATGGCGTAGCGATATCATTTTCTTGAAGTTTTATTTCTAAATTTAGCGTAAAACAACTTGATGCATATTATAATTTTTAAGCATAAGGACACTTCTTTCTGATTGGTTATGGTTTGGTTACTTTAATTTTATCAGAGGGTGTCCTTTCTTTTTATCAAAATTTATATGTTCAAATACAAAGCCCGGAAAACTTTACTGTTCGTAAAATTTTTCGGGCTTCTTACTATATTTACTTTTTAGTGAGGTTTTGTCCCAGCCTCTTTTGGTCGTAATAGCATTCTTTCAAGTGAACTACGTGCTTCTTCAGCGGCATGAGCTTCTACTTGAATACGATTATGTGGTTGCCCTTGTTCGATACTTTCAAGGCACCAAAGTAAATGAGGTAAATCGATTCGGTTCATCGTAAGACAAGGGCAAAAGTTCTCATTTAAGGATATAATCTGCTTATCGGGGTGCTGCTTGATAATACGATTAACGAGATTCATTTCTGTGCCAATCGCCCAAGCAGAACCACTTGGTGCCTTATTAATCGTATCAATAATGTATTTTGTAGAACCTGCATCATCTGCAGCAGCAACAACCTCGCGATTACATTCAGGATGAACAATGATGCGCATGTTTGGATGAGTTTTACGTACAATCTCCGTATGCTGAACGGTAAAGCCTTCGTGTACAGAGCAGTGTCCCTTCCATAAGATGACTTGTATGTTTTCTGGGGACTGATCTGTCTCGAGCATATTTGTTTGAGGATTCCAGACGGCCATATTTTCTAGCGGTATTCCTAAATCATACGCAGTATTTCTACCTAAATGTTGATCTGGTAAAAAGAAAATACGTTGTTTTTGTGTAAATGCCCATCTCACCATTTCTTTTGCATTGGATGATGTCACACAGGCTCCTCCATGTCTACCCGTAAATGCTTTAATGGCAGCAGTAGAATTGACATATGTTAGCGGGATAATGGTATCGCCAAAAAGTTGTTGTAAAATTGGCCATGCTTGTTCTGTTTGGTAAATGTCTGCCATATCGGCCATTGAACAGCCTGCTCGCATATCAGGTAAGTAAACATGCTGCTGTTCAGATGTAAGCATATCAGCTGTTTCCGCCATAAAATGTACACCACAAAATACTATATGTTTAGCTTCCTTGTTAGTAGCTGATAATTGAGCAAGCTGCAAAGAATCTCCTGTTACATCTGCAAATTGAATTACTTCATCTTTTTGATAATGATGGCCCGGGATGAAGAGTGTACTGCCTAATTTCTTTTTTATAGCTTTAATACGAGATTCCATTTCGTTTTTAGATAATGCACGATAATGATCTGGTAGTAGTGACGTTTGTTGTAATAAACTAGTGATGGACAAGAGAATTAACTCCTTTCGTTTGTACAAGTGCACTAATATCAAAGGCTATTACTGAATGTGTTAAAGCTCCAAGAGAAATCCATTGAATGCCTGTTTTAGCATAGGTGTTTAAGTTATGAAGCGTAATGCCTCCTGAAGCTTCTGTAGCGATATGCGGGGGAACAGCAGGAAGCCATTCACGTATTTCTTCAGGGCTGCGATTATCAAACATAATAATGTCTGCGCCAGCTACAATTGCTTCATCTAGCTGGGCCTTTGTTTCGATTTCCACTTCGATTTTTATGGTGTGACCGATTTTCTCTCGGGCAGCCTGTACTGCCTTAGTAATACTACCTGCAAACGCAATATGATTATCCTTTAGCATTATCGCATCGTATAAACCATTGCGATGGTTGTAGGCACCACCGATTCTAACAGCATATTTATCTAACATTCGCATGCCAGGCATTGTTTTGCGAGTATCGCATATTTTCGCATTCGTACCTGCTGTTTCACGCACCGCTAAATTTGTAGCTGTAGCGATAGCAGACATACGCTGAGTAAGATTCAAAATTACCCGTTCACCCATTAATAACTTTTGAAGAGGTCCTTGAATAACAGCGAGAACATCACCAGTATTTACTTTTTCACCATCTTTTCTATAAAGAGTAATATCCATCGATCGATCAAGTAAAAGAAATCCATGCTCAATGATGAGGGCTCCACAAAAAATGCCGCTTTCTTTCGCATAAAAAGAAAAAGATCCCTGCTGTTCAGCAGAAAATATAAATTCACTTGATAAATCCCCATCTCCTATATCTTCATTAAAAAATTGCTTGAGCATTTCCTCGAGCTTGATGATATTCATATAATGAATTCCTCACTTTCATCTGTCCTGGTTGAAAAATGATCCAGCGGTTTACCTTCTGTTTAAAATTTTGTAACAGGTGTGTTGATTAACCATTTTTATACATTTGAAGAGGCTGATTTCCGCTACGGGCTACTCGCTTTGTCGCTGACGCTACGCTTTCGTACAGAGCAAGGCTTCCTGCGGGCGAGCGTCGAGCCGCTTCCTCCGCTCCGTGCAGGGTCTCGTCTGTCTCGCTTTCCCGCAGGAGTCGAGTAACCCTACGCTACAATCAACAATAAATCTATTTTTTCCTAATCAACACGCCTAATTTTGTAATTTATCAGTGCGAATAAAAGCTCCGCTGCGAGTTTCTGCTTGTTTAATGGCTGCGCATGCAATTACTGTAGCAACAGTATGCATCATGTAAAGTTCAAAGTTCATATTGATTCAAGCTATCTAAATCAACATGAAGAAGTGTTTGCATTGATGGTAATTGTTGTGCGAGTTGTTGCATATCGATAGAATTTCGGACAATGCTTAAGTGTGCATCATTGTTTGATCGTAAGTTTTGTCAGCAATGAAGAAATTATTTTGCTTTTAACCCGTTTGGGATAATGTATGGGCCATTTTTTGTCCGAACGTAATTCTTTATTTCTGTGCAGTTTTGTATTTCAATATGCCATCTTTCATGGTGATATTTACCAGCAGTCAATGTATCAACAGAGTGAAACCTTGGATGATCTTCTTGACTTGTAACGGCAGCGATCCCGCTACCTATAATAAGTGCATCTGTCATTACATCTACGCTTAAAAATCTTTACAGTTGTCTTGACATTTATCTTTACATAAAATAAAAGAGAACACAAGACTTGATGATACAGAAAGGAAGAATAAGATGATTTATCTGGATTATGCTGCAACAACTCCAATGGTTCCCAAAGCTCTTAAAGCATATTGTGAGATAGCAGAACGGTATTATGCGAATAGTGCAAGCTTGCATGATTTAGGAGGGCAAGCTCATTATTTTGTTGAACAGGCAAGAACTGTTGTAGCGAGATCTCTTGGAGTAAACAGTGATGGCGTAATCTTTACTGGAAGCGGCACTGAGGGCAATTTAATTTCTATTTTGTCGTTAGCTTTGACTTCCAATAAAGGGAAGCACATTATTTCATCAAAAGCTGAACACACATCCGTACATGCTGCGTTAAATACGCTTGAAAAAATGGGTTTTGTGGTCACGAAGTTACCTTTACAGCAAGATGGTTGTATTCATGTGGAGCAATTACGAGAAGCCATACAAGAAGATACGGCTTTAATCACGATCCAACATGTAAATTCAGAGATAGGCTCTATTCAACCTATAGAAAATATTGCAGAGATTGCAAAACAATCAAATGTTTTCTTGCATGTCGATTGTGTTCAGTCTTTTTGTAAGCTTCCGTTAAAACAGCAAGTGGATGCTCTGACTGTTTCAGCTCATAAAATAGGTGGACCAAAAGGTTGTGGAGCTATTTATATTAATCCGAAGCTACGAGTTCCTGCATTAGCACCAGGTTTGACACATGAGCGTGGGCTAAGGGGAGGAACCTTAGATACCCCATCAATTGTCGCTTTTGCTACGGCGATTGAAGAATATCAATATGAGCGTCAGCATTATGAAGCTTTACGTCAATATTTTAAGAGAAATTTACCAGAGACATGCCAAATAATTGAGTGTAAGGAGCAATTGCCCAATATTTGTGGTGTATTGATGAAAAGGGTAGAGGGGCAATATGTTTTATTAAAATTAAATGAAGCAGGGATCTGTATCTCTACAGGGAGTGCCTGTGATATTCATAGTGAATCTGGTACGAAGGCGATTTTATCAATGGGCTATTCTATGGAAGCAGCTCGTCAATTTTTTAGAATTTCTTTTGGACCAGCAACAACATTTGAGGAAATTGATCGATTACAAATGGAGCTTTCTATCATTTAATGTTTTTCAGGTGAAAGATAGTGAATGTTCTTTCACCTGAAAAGTAAGTTTAAGGCTCTTAAAGAAGATTGAGAATAGAGATGAAAACCTATAATTTAATATGATAAATTAATTGTTTTCTTTAAATTAAACAATTGTGTTATAATGATTAGCAGAGTGATAATTTCTCTTATATAACTAAAAATCTCTCTAAAAAGTAATAATTTCTTTTTTTTATAAAAAAGTATTGCACAATGCGAAAAAACGTTATACAATAATTCTTGTCTTGAAGGACAGGTAATAAACTTCAAAACGAAATACATAAGAGTTTCAAGATACGAGTAGTACAAGGAAGCAAACGAGTGAATGAGAGAGCGTACCTCCGTACGTGACCGATTAAGCGAGAGAAGCTGATGCAGTAATACGCCGTGTATTGAAGGTCGACAATAGTCTAGTGATGATGGCAAAGAGGTCACACCCGTTCCCATACCGAACACGGA
>NZ_JARVRU010000100.1:0-6360 GCF_030209535.1 Lysinibacillus sp. fls2-241-R2A-57 | reverse complement strand
GCAACAAATGTTTTATCTGTGCGAAAGCGAAGCGTCAGCAACAAAGCGAGTAGCCTGTAGCGGAAATCAGAGCCTTCTAATTTAATTATTCGTATGGGTATTTTAAGAGAAGGATAGGGAAATAATGGATTGTATACAGCATACATTGAATAATAAATAAACGTTCCCAAAATGCAAATCTGGGGGCACAATAAAACACTCTAAACATTGATATAAAAATGTTTAGAGTGTTTTTCTGTATTTCCCTAACATACAGCTTTTTATGCAAAAGTATATGAACATAGTTACAATAAGACTTTTCAAGATTTTGCAGAAAACGCTGCAGGTGTGCTATCTGAAAAAACGTGCATATATAGACAATTTATTAACGCTGTGAATCTGTATTTTTTAAACGCTACCTCAACTTCAACT
The DNA here is from genome assembly GCF_030209535.1 of Lysinibacillus sp. fls2-241-R2A-57. Classification (NCBI taxonomy): domain Bacteria; kingdom Bacillati; phylum Bacillota; class Bacilli; order Caryophanales; family Bacillaceae; genus Lysinibacillus; species Lysinibacillus sp. fls2-241-R2A-57. Next base: position 5,949 of record NZ_JARVRU010000100.1, on the reverse strand, counting down.
CCCATGAAAGAACTTAATCATCTTTCATTTTCTGTAGTAAGTGCTGATTTTGCACTGTATGGATGGCTAACAGGTGCGATTGTTCAATAAGAGCAGTTGCTTCTTGTGCTAACGGAGCAGAGGAGTTGAACAAGGGGGAATCTGTATGAAGAAGAAGGTTTAAACAGATATACGAAAGCGTAATTTTAAATCCATCACTATATGGAATGAATATCTGAAGGAAAATGTGCAGCAGTAAATTCAAAAAAAGAAGCGTACTCGAATTTTACGATTACGCTTGTATTTTCTAGTGGCAAATAAATGAAAACCTTCGCCCCATTATTTAATTGACCATTCTAATTTCTTTTTATAAAAGTAATTCGAATAAAATAAAATTATTAATACTAAACCTATGATAAACGAAAAATTCCCGATCTTCATAAAAATTAACTTTGTATAATTATCTAACGGAGTCAATTGAAAAATAAAATATAACGTCAATAGTATTGCAACAAAAGAAACCAATAATATATTTTTATTTCTCCAATATCCAAATAAAGTTTTTATGAAATAGGTGAAGAAAATCCATAGAATAAAAACTAATAAAGCATGAGATATTCTATCAGCTAATTGTCCTGTCAGTACAGTTAAAAAAAGTATAGAAAACACTACTAACGAAATAAAAGGGGCAAACATAATTAATATATCCATTCTTTTAATCGGTAAACGTAATTTTGAATCAACAACCAATGAAAATGATGCTTTTTGTAAATGTAAATATAAGCAAGCAATCATTATCAAACCTAAATATAACATTTTAATACCTTCCTTCTACCTACTATCCTAAATAAGGAAACATAAAATTACAAATTATTATTTTACGATTATTTTTACGGAAATTCAACTTAATTTTTGAAAAACAATTGGTGAAGCCAAAAGTGTCTTTTATTTATTTCAAAGCTACAGCTCATCAAGTTTTTTGCAATCTGTTATTACTGAACAATATGAGGAAATTGAATATTTTATTATGATTTAGTGGGATAGCGCAGTGCAATAACAATTTGGGGCGATGCATTACAACTATAAATATGTGTGGAAGGATAAAAAAGAGCCATCTCCTTTAAAAGAAATGGCTAAAATGGTGATCTAATGTTTGGTCAAAATGTAAAGCATAGTGACCCAAAGTCAAAAAATTGTGAGATATCTTAGCTAAGTTAAATAGCTTAACATTACTATAACTTTGCTGAAATTATTCTATCTGTATAGGGACTTGTCCTGCGAAATAAAAGTATATAGAAGTGGGCCATTAAGTTTGTGTAACTAATTCTACAGCTTCTACTACTAATGGAGTTCCTGCTGTGATTGTGCCAGTAACACCATTAAAAGTTAACCCTGTTGATGAAATTGTATACGAACCGCCTTCTTGCAATACACCGTTGATATAAAAATTATAGTAGCCGTTCGTTACTATTGGAAAAGTAGTCGCAGCAGTCCCACTATCATTTAGAAATGCAGTTGCAAGGATAGTAGTACCATCACTGACCGACAAATTTACTGCTAATACGTTAAAGAATCTAGTCGAAGTACCTGTAACATTTACATGAATATTAATAATTGAAAGTGCCATTTTTTCACCTCCTTTCATGGGAAAAGTATTGTTTAGAAGATTTTTTATATTACATTAGTTGGAATCCCAATGATTCTATAATTATAGGAGTACCGTCAAAAATCGTTGTATTAAATGGATTAAGGATTAAAGAATTTGGGGTTACTTTATATGCACCGCTCTCTTGCATCACACCATTGATATAAAGGTTGTCGTATCCATTGGGATTAAAAATTTTAAATTCTGTTACTGGATCGCCATTATCATCTGAAAATAGATTAGCTAGAAGGGTTACTCCGTTTGTTAGATCAATATCTTCTGTAACAATATAGAAATATCTATTTATCGTTGGAATAATAGTTCTGCTAGGGATAACGACTGGCGGAGGTGGAATAGACGATTCATCAATAGCCTTTATACGATGCCAATTAAATCTGTTTTCTTCACAACAACCGTCGCAAATAGATTTTGGTGGATTTATTTTTTTCATTATTGTTTTTTACCTCCCTTTTTGAATATGTTGCATACCCCATGAACTATAGGCGTTTCTTTAAAAATTTCTAAAGATATCTCAAAAGTTAGTCATATACTAATAATTTATGATTTGAATTTGTAAGTTGATTGGTAATATGCCTCTAAAGAGAATTAAATCCATTTTTAGTAAAAAGATGGATTTTTTTAAATTCAAAAAGGAATGAAAGCTATGAAAATGAATTTTGAAGAAGTATAGGGAGATAGACTTATACCTTGTTACTGAACGCTATGAGCAAATTAGTAAATAATTATCCCAGACGTGTTGATTAGGAATAGATAGGTTTATTATTAAGCGATAAAAGGATTTTTCGTTGCTGCTTTTCTAATATATTTCCATTTTGACTGATTGTAGCGGTGGAATCGGCTCGACGCTCGCCAGCAGGAAGCCTTGCTCTGCGCGAAAGCGAAGCGTCAGCAACAAATGTTTTATCTGTGCGAAAGCAAAGCGTCAGCAACAAAGCGAGTAGCCCGGATAGTCACTAGACTACTGAAGAATTACTTAATCATGCTTGGCAAATCTTTATCGGTTAATAAGGTTCTCGTGAGACTAAAAGAGGTTCACCTTCCAAGGGAGGCACCGACTTATTGAAACGGAAGAATTGAGACATAGAAGGTATTTTGATATCAGAAGTGTTGATGATTAAAGAATGAGAAGAGAGTAACTGTTTTTTTTTACACTTTTTTCAACATCTTTCTTTTTTTATACGAAAAACTGTTTATAATTATCTTAACCTTTTGTATTTTATCACTTTTCTAACATTTATTACTCAATTTAGGGGCGCTGATCATGGGGATAACGACATTATTATTAAATGCATTCATTATTATCATTTGTATTTTTTTCTATCAAATATTTTGGTTAGATAAAGATGGAAAAGAAGCGCGTAATACTATATTAATTTCCTTTCTTTCATCCATTGCGGTTGTTCTTTGTATGACATTCCCATTTAAGTTTGATTGTGGATACATATATGATTTACGGCTTATACCAATCCTTTTAGCTGTTCTCTATGGTGGTTTTAGGAGTTTTATTTTTATTACTGTTATATTTGTTTCTTACCGCTTTTACTTAGGCGGAGACGGAGTCTACCCTGCAGTTATTGTATATTTTATGGCCACTTCCATTACTATGGTATCCCAATATTTTCTTGCTGGATATTATAAAAAAAGAAAAATATTGTTCAGCTTATTGCTTATGTCTCTTTGCACTATTTCCTTTTCTATCTTCGCTTTAATGAACCAAATACAGATAAATGATAAAGTTCAACCTGATTTTATTCACTTTTTATTCAATTATATAGTGATCAATATTCTGACTGTTTTATTGTCTCTTTATCTAATTGAAGGAATGATAGAAAGGTTTAAAATGAAAGAAAAAATTCACCGTGCAGAAAAATTTATGGTGACTTCTAAATTAGCAGCGTCTATAGCCCATGAAATAAGTAACCCGTTGACTACGGTATATGGATTTATGCAGATGTTTAGTAAAAACGAAATCTCTGAAACACAAAAGGATGACTATTTGCAAGTCATGCTAATGGAGTTAGAAAAAGCGCAACTCGTTATTAACGATTATTTGTCCCTTATAAAACCACAAAATGTTGCAAGAGAATTATTAGATATTAGACCAATTGTTGAGCAAGTAATAGAGGTTATTTTACCGATCGCCATCCAATGTAATGTTAAAGTAGAAAGCGATAATGAATGTTCCTATTATATATATGCCAACACCGATAATCTAAAAATGTGTTTAATTAACATTGCAACAAACGGGATTGAAGCCATGACTAATGGAGGGATGCTCCGAATTAATGTGAAAAAGGTAAAGAATCATCTTGTGATTGATATTATTGACACAGGAATTGGAATGTCTTCTGAGGAGATAAATCGAATCGCTATGCCGTTTTATTCTATAAAAGAGAAGGGAACCGGGCTAGGTACGATGATTGCATACAGTATTGTAAAAGGATTAAACGGAGATATAGAAATAAAAAGTGAAAAGGGAAAGGGAACACGGTTTTCTATTATTATTCCTTCTTCCTAATAGAACTCGTAAGGCAAAAAAAATTTGACGATTTAGGGCTTGCTGAACGGATTACCAACTTATAAAAGTTTTGATGTGCGCTGCCGGAGAGTTTTTTGCCTTTCACGGGATATAAATTTAACTCAAGAGCTGTATGTATCTACAATTTCCCGGTATGCCATTACCCAGGAAAAATGATCGGTTCCTGATTTACCAGCATCGTCGAATTGAAGCGGAATTGATGCCGATGTGTTGTTCAGCCATATGTTCTTTTTATCACATCATTTTCAATTGAGCTAGGAAGATTAGTGTTATTTAACTTGTTGTTCAACAATCGGGCAAGATTATTGAATAACAATTTTAAGGCAAAGTGGATATTGTGAAGGTTTACACTTAAACTATTATGCAGGTTAATCCAAAAATATTATTAGTAATAATAACTATATTAGGAATAATTATCATTGAACAAACGGAACTGGTTAGGTTAAAAGTATAAGACAAAAATAAAATTGGAGGTAGGATAATGGATAAAAGTGGGATGTTTAAAGATTTTAATTTTAAATTAATGGTAATTGAAGCTTTATTAGATAAAGAGCCACAATTTTTAGGGGAATTAACAGAATTAGAAAATAAGTATATAAATATTTTTGAATGGTATTCTGGAAATGGCCCAATTGTTGAAATCAAGGAATATTTAGAAGAGTTAAATTTGGAAGCAGGTGACCTGGAAAAGGTTGAGTACCTTTGCTTTGATGGAGGTAATGAAATTTATCATATCCTAAAGCCAGATTGGGATGGTGAGGATGATTTATTTGATGTAGTATCTGTTGAAGGTTTTCAGAATCTAAAAAATTTAAAAACAGTAGATTATATTTCAATGTGTTATCCAAAAGTGTTAGAGCCATTTAAACAAGCTGGAATTGAAATTAAGTATTAATGAAGGTTATGATATTGCACTCCCATGAAAGAACTTAATCATCTTTCATTTTCTGTGGTGAAGTGCTGATTTTTGCAATTCATGGATGTCTAACGGGTGCTTGAGCTGTTTTAGACAGCTCTTTTTTCTTATTGTGCTAACGGCGCAGTTTACTTTAACAACATCCAATAAATGCATTGGATATATGCGCTAAAATAAAAAGGGAATCACGAAATAATATACTTAAATGAAAAGACGGAGCGAAAGTAAAAATCTAATAAAGGAAAGTAATAAAATGAATAAATTAATTTTATCCATATTGATTGTTATTATTTTGACTGGATGCAAAAAATACCCAAACGATACTCTTAGTCAACCAGAAGGCAAAGTGATTGTGAATGGTGAACAATATACAATGATTCTAAGTGATTATGAGCAGAAAGAAGACAAAGTTGAATTTAGTAGTAAACATTCTTCCGATATAAACGAGATAGCTGAACTTTTCGATACACTAGAAGTTGAAAAAAGCACTATATTTAAAGTTGAAATTGATAAAAACCCTTCTTCAATTACGGTAGCTAAACTGAATGAAGATGGTACAACTGATCTTGTTGAAGTGAAAGATAATGAAATTATGATGCCATCGGAAAGTGGATATTATATTTATCAACTTAAAACAATATGGTCTGAAGGAAAACAAACTTTTGTTTTTGATGTTAGTGTTGAATAAAAAGAGAGTGACCTACAACTAAATTAATTAGTTTTACTAACATAGGTTTTACATGAAGATCATTGAGCTGCACAGACGGCTCTTTTTGCTTATTGTGCTAACGTAAGCAGGTTTGTTGTGCGAAATGTTCCTAGTTTAAATGGATGATGGTTACATCAATC
>NZ_JARVRU010000121.1:0-6400 GCF_030209535.1 Lysinibacillus sp. fls2-241-R2A-57 | reverse complement strand
TTTCACGGATACCTGATCACTTCTGATGCTTACCCGATCACTTTTCACGGATACCCGATCACTTCTGATGCTTACCCGATCACTTTTCAGGGACGCCCCTAGGAAAACGCCCAATCGGAATGGAAATCAACCACACGTTATGGTAACAAGCTGGATTTTCAGTGAAAATTCTAATATTTTTCACATTTATAGCACTTTTTACTCACGCTCGAAAAATATTTGTCGGTATAATAGTTATAACAAGCTGATGAAAGAGGTATAAAATATGGAGATTTCACCTTATTACGAAAAAAAAATTCAATGTCATAATTGCAAAAAAGAATTTCCAACATTAAAAGTACGCTCTAAATTCATTAAAGTAGATCATACAGAAACAGATTTTCACCCGATCTATGCCGATGGTGTAAATGCGCTTTATTATAATGTGTTTGTTTGTGAGCATTGCGGCTTTTCATTTACCGAAGACTTTACACAATATTTTGCACCTGACACACAAGAGGAAATTCACACGCAAATTACAGAAAAATGGATTCATCATGATTTTAAGGGAGAACGCACTGTATTCCAAGCGATACAAGCTTATAAATTGGCGTTTCTTTGCGGTACGATTAAAAAAGAGAAATTTGTCGCTATAGCTGGGCTTACATTACGTCTTGCGTGGTTATATCGTTCCCTTAAGAACGAAGGCCAGGAGCAACGCTTTATGACAATGGCTAGGGATTACTATATGGATTCCTATTCAACAGAAGATTACAGCTCAACGCAAATGTCAGATGTACGAATTATGTATATGATTGCCGAATTATCACGACGTATCGGTGATTTAGAAAATGCTACACGCTTCTTTTCAAAGGTCATTGAAAAGCAAAGTATTGGTGGAGAGGCAAAAATCATTGAAATGGCTAAAGAGCAATGGGCCATTATTCGAGAGGAAAAAGAACACGCTCACCAATAGATACAAAAAAAGTTCTAGTCTGAGTAATCAGCTAGAACTTTTTATAATCGATCGATTAGAATACTTGCTCCACTTCAATAATACCTGGTACTTCTTCTAATAATGCGCGTTCGATACCAGCTTTCAGTGTAATTGTTGAACTTGGGCAACTACCACATGCACCTAATAAACGTAATTTTACAATGCCGTCTTCTACATCTACTAATTCACAGTCTCCACCGTCACGTAGTAAGAATGGGCGTAATTTATCTAATACCTCTTGAACTTGATCGTTAATTGTTGCTTCAGCCATTTGTCTCGACTCCTTTCCTTATAATGATTATAATGTTAGCAACAGAAAAAATCCAATATAGAATCACAAGGAGCGGAAATACTATGGGACAAACGAAACCGATGATTGAAATTTACGGAACAGCGGTAATTTGCGCAAGCTGTGTCAACGCGCCATCTTCAAAGGATACATATGAGTGGCTACAAGCAGCCATAGATCGAAAATATCCAAACCAAGCATATGATATTCGCTATATCGATATAGAAGGACCAATTGAGAATGAACGCGATCAAGATTATGCTACACGTATTCAAGACGATGAATTTTTCTATCCACTTGTCCTTATAAATGAGGAAGTCGTGGGCGAAGGCTATGTGCAATTAAAGCCTGTATTTACTGCACTCGAAAACCTAGGCTTCACGCCAGACGAAACTGTATAAAACTTTAATCAGTGAGGGTTTTCTTCTATCCTCCTCTGATTATTAGTATTCACCAATCGGGATAAAAAATAAGGGGTTGTTTCGAAATTTCGAAGCAATCCCCTTTTTGTAGCTTGTCTTCAACCACACAAGCTTATTAATCATTTTGACGTTTGTAATACCATAATAATCCTGATTTCATTAAGCGAGCGATACGTCCTGTTACTGTTGTATCTGCTAAATATACAAAGCCTTGTTTTTTACCAAGAGCTCCCATGAAACCTTTTAATTTAATATCTGGCATTTTCTCAGGTAATTGTTCGCCTTTCCAACGCATGCGAAGTACTTTAACAATCTGCTCTGCTTGTTCCTCTGCTAACTGCGCAGTTGGAGGTAATTCTGAAGAAGCACTGTCACCTACAACATACACATGCTCATCATCAAGAACATTAAAGTATTGTGTTACAAGCGGACGACCTTGTTTGTCTTTCTCAACATCCATGTCACGGACAATTTTGACTGGTTGTACCCCAGCAGTCCATACGACTTTATCAAGTAAAATTTCATCTTCATGATTATAAATTTTATCTGGTCCTACTTTTGTAATATTTGAATTGGCAATAACCTCAACATCGTTTTTGACAAACCAAGCTTTCACATATTTACTCAACTTCTCAGGGAAGTCTTTCAAAATACGTGGACCACGGTCAAATAATTTTATTTTTAAATCTGCGCGGCTTTCACGTAACTCACTTGCAAGCTCAATACCACTTAAGCCAGCGCCTACAATCCCGACCGTAGAATCTGCTGGTAAACCACAAAGTGCTTGGAACGTTGCACGTGATTTTGCCATTGTTTGAATGCTATATGTGTACTCCTCTGCACCTGGTACACCATGATATTTATCTTCACAGCCAAGACCAATTACTAAATCATCATATTCAATACGTTGCCCATCTTCTAAAATGACTACTTTTTCCACACGATTAATTTCAACGACCTCTCCATATACAGCCGTTAAACGTTCATGCTCTGGGAAGCTTACACGAATTTCTTTATCTGTTGCAGTTCCTGCTGCTAATGCGTAAAATTCTGTTTTTAAACTATGGAAAGGGGCTCTATCTACTAACACCATTTCTGTGTCTAATGGAAGGTTTGGTAATAAACGAAGCATGACACGCATATTGCCGTAGCCGCCACCTAAAAGTACTAATTTTCCCATAATAGTCTCCTTTTATATCTCTTATATTAATTGTTCACAAAGTATCCACAAATGAGTATAACCGATTGTGAGAAGTTTCACAATATCATAATGCAATTTTGTGAAAGATTTCACAAAATAAATGATAACTTGCTTTTTTCGAACGTTTTTTGAATCATTTGGACTTCGACAAATTGTCGCTATCGCTCAAATTTCCCTTAAATATTGTTTCCTTCTCTTCACTTTTGTAAAGATAGTTTAACACTGTAGCTTGCCATCATTTTGTATGCGCCCAACGTTACCATTGAATATCTGCTTTTATTCCAAGGCCAACTCAAATCATTGACGAATGTTTTAAAAGCGAGTAGCATTACTTTGGTGAGGTGACATGTATGAATCCAATGGTTGAATTTTGTATAAGTAATTTAGCAAATGGCTCTCAAAAGACGTATGAAATACTAGAGCGCGATCCGAACATCGACGTTTTGGAATATGGCTGCCTTAGTTACTGTACAAAGTGTTCAGAATCTTTTTATGCAATCGTCAATGGTGAATTAGTTGAGGCTGATTCTCCTGAAGAGTTGACGAAAGCTATTTATCAATTTATTGAAGAAAATCCGTTATGGTAATGAAGGCGTAATTCTTCATTCATATAATAATGAAACGCTTACTATTAAATTTGAACATATAAAAAGGATGTTATGCCAAAAATATCGACATAATCATCCTTTTTTTATGTTTGAACTTTTTATACGAATATTTGGACAGCAATTGAAACGTAACTTTAAACCCGAATTCATCTCACACCTATAGAAAATGGGCGACTTCCGATGAAAGAAGTTAAATTAATGCTTCTACCACATAAGTAGGTTGCTGTTCCTTCTCAAGTACAGCTTTTGTTGGTGTAACACCTGTATTTACATGGATTGTATCACAGCCAAAATTTATGCCACACATAATATCTGTGTCATAATTATCGCCAATCATCACCATTTCATCTTTTGTAAAGCTATGCTCTGTCGCAATGACTTCAAGCATTGCAGGTGATGGTTTACCGATATAGATTGGCTCAACGTCTGCAACCTCACCTACTAATCGGGCAAACGACCCATTCCCTGGAAGAAATCCATATTCAGTCGGAAACTTAATATCTTGATTCGTTGCTATAAACGTCGCGCCGTTTTGGACAGCAACCGTCGCTTTTGCAAGTGCCATATAATCTAGATTTCGATCAATCCCCATAACAAATACTTCTGGCTCTTCCTCAGTCGGTTCAATGCCTTCATTAAATAACGCTTTACGAATACCATCAGAACCTAACATGGCTACTTTTTTGTCAGGATAATTCAAGGCAACATATTTTGCTGTAACTAATGCACTAGAGTAAATATGCTCTAACGGGGCATTCACTCCAATAGCACTTAAAGCTTCCTGCAGCTGCTCTCTTGTTTTAGAAGAATTATTTGTTACGTAAAATGGCTCGATTCCTGCTTGTTGTAAACGATGAATAAAAGTAATCGCAGAAGGAATACCTTCTTTCCCACGGTATACGGTACCATCTAAATCAAAGCAATATGCCTTGTACGTTTTCATTGATGATCCTCTGGCAAAAATGCTGAAACAGGGCCGAGTTCATTTGTTAAATAACTACTCACGGCTGGTGAGAATTGTTTTAACACAGGTAGACTCGCTGTTAACACATTTACAACTTCCTGAATATCTACATCTGCAAATTCACGAACAAGCATTTTACGTAAGCCAACTACTGCTTTTAACGGTGCTTCCATTTCAGTTGATACGACTTTTTCATCGATTAAAATATCAATAATATCCTCATAGCTTCCTGGATCACGCATAATGAAACCGTCAATCATTAAATTCCCTACGTCCATCATGGACTCCATTACATTGTGACCAATTCGCTCGATTGCTAATTTCTTAATATCGTTTTCTAGCCAGTTATCTTCTGCCTCTAAAATAGCTAATAGTCCATCTAAGTACTGTAAATTTTTTGTGATTTTATTTCGATCTACAAAATACACAAGGAAAGCCCCCATTCAAATCTTTAAAAGTTGATAGTCATTTCTCTTCTATAGTACCATATCTATAGGACTGGAAGGAGATTAAAAGATGGAACGTTTTTTTTTATATGATGATGTAGAAGATACAAAAACACGCTTTGTAAGTTTTGCTGGAAATAAGTTACGCTATGATTTAGCCATTTTGCAATCAGGCCGCTTCTTTGGGAAAGTGCTTGTCATGGATATCCAATTTGGACGCTTTGCAATAATCGGTCCAGATGATGTAGAAGAACCTGGCTACCTAGAACATGTTTACAATCGTACAGAAGAAGATACAGTAGAACTACGTGAATATTTACGTGAATTATTGAACTAACACCCTTGATTGGGTGTTTTTTTATAATAAGATTCAATACAAAAAAATTCCGCTCTTTCTACAGGCAACTAGTAATGCTTTGTGCACTGTTCAGCAGAAGTAGGCGAAATTTTTTTGTAACTATCTTAGCTAAATAGAGCGTATATATCGAGCCGCTCTATTCATTATTATTTAAAGTTGCCGGATTTTCCTTATTGTGAGGCTTGTCTTTGTTTTCATTATCGTTTTGTTTTTTAGCTTGTTGATTTTGCCCAATGACAGCTAAATCATCTACACTAATATCAAAGCCGAAACCATATTCTTCTCGGTCTAACGGTTTTTTATTACGTTTTTCTTTAGTCAAATTCATCACCTCCATTAAATAAATTATCCTTTTTCAAATGAATTATACTTATCCATAATGGATGATACTTTGCTAAAGTGAATTATGCTGTTGCATCCTTAATGATCCAATCAACCGCACTAATTAAATCTGGAAACACCGCATCTGCCAGCGGATCTTTCTCACCTAAAAATACTCCCTTAGTCCCTGCTCGTTTGCCTGCTATAATATCTGTATCCGTATCTCCCACCATATAGGATTTTGCTAAATCAATATTATACTTTTCACCAAGATCCACGATTAATTTACTATTAGGCTTACGGCAAGCACAGCCTGACTTTGGTTTATGAGGACAATATACAACTTCATGAATAGTCGCCCCTTCCTTCTTCAATTCCTTTACCATGTGCTCATGTATTTTTTGAAGCTTCGTTTCTTTCATATACCCCAATCCGACACCACCTTGATTGGTTACGACAAATATATAGTCAAAGTACTTATTCAATTTTTTTATAGCTTCCGGAACATGCGGCAGAAAATAAAGATCCGCGGGCTTATTCACAAATTTAACGCGATTTGTTAACACTTCATTGATGACCCCGTCACGGTCCAAAAATACAGCTTTTTTCATCTAAATAACACACACCTTTACTATAAAATAAGTAGGTTGGTATAAAAGCAAAAAAATGCAAACTCATCACCAAAAAGTGGGGTTGATTTCCGTTCCGGGTGGGAGCTTTGTAGCTGTCGCTTCGCTTTCGCTACAGATAAAACAATTGTCGCTGACGCTTCGCTTTCGCGCAGATAAAACATTTGCCGCTGACGCTTCGCTTTC
>NZ_JARVRU010000106.1:0-6550 GCF_030209535.1 Lysinibacillus sp. fls2-241-R2A-57 | reverse complement strand
AACAAAGCGCCCAGTCGGAACGGAAATCAACCACACGTTATGGTGATGAGCCATATTAAAACAACTAATGTCAAAGCATATGTATTTACTAGAAAGGGAATCCATTTCGAAAGAATCTTTTCACGAAATGGATTCGTTTTAATTAAAAGGTAGTAATTTGTTATACTTGCGGTATTAAGAAGTAGCATCGGAGGTTACGCTGTTGATTTTTTTGAAATTTTTAATCCAAATCATTGTTGTATCAGGGATTATTTATTTTGTAAGTGGTCGATTAATTGGTTCAAATATCAATTTTGTTCGTAGGGTTCTTTCTGTAGTCATTAGTGTGATCTTGACGTCCTTTGTTTACTGGTATTCTTATTTGCGCCATACAGATTTTTTATCCGAAACGGTGATGCAAACGGTGACAGAGGTCAGTACACTTATTTGGATTGGTAGTATGCTGCTAATTTCTATGCTGCTCTACCTTGTTTTTGAGCTTTTTGACCCAAGTGGTATTGCAGCTGGAGATCGTCGTAATGGCCAAAAAAATTTATTGTTGCGCCTTCGTAGCTACTGGCGACAACAAAAGCGCTTGCGACATGTGTTAAAAATAGCAGTGACAAATGGTGTTGTTCAAACGATTAAATACGCAAGACAACGAGAAAATGAAAAGGAGCTTGCAATTGCTTTAAGGGCTACTTTAGAGCAATGCGGTGGGATATTTATTAAATTTGGTCAGGTGCTTTCTACACGTAAAGAACTGTTTTCGCCCATCTTTATTGATGAGTTGGAGAGGCTACAGCATCGTGTGAAGCCTTTACCGTCAGAGCAGATAACTCAAATTTTAGAAGGAACACTTCCTAAGCCGGTGAATGACATCTTTGCAAATTTTCAAATGGAGCCTATTGCTGCGGCATCTATTGGACAAGTACATAAGGCACGATTAAAGAATTATGATGAAGTCGTGGTGAAGCTATTGCGTCCAGAAATAAAGGGGATCATGCGAGATGATCTCGATATTTTAGAGGAATTTTCCAATTGGCTAACAAGCAAGTCTTCATGGGCTGAGTCACTGGGCTTTCGGGAACTTGCTAGAGGATTTGCAGATGGATTACGCGAGGAAATTCATTTAGATATTGAGGTTCGGAATACATTGCAGGTGACAAATGCCCTTGCTAAAAGCGATTATAAGGTACGGATTCCAAAAATCTATACAGAATATTGTAATGAAAATATTATTGTTATGGAATATGTACGTGGGAAAAGTGTTGCGGATGGTACGGCTGTATTTAATAGTTTAAAAATTGATCGTATGCAGTTTGCGCGTACTGTTTTATATTCCTTCTTTGAGCAGATGCTCTTTTCGGGTATTTTTCATGCAGATCCACATCCAGGAAATATCCATATTGATGAGATAGATGGCACACCAATCCTGCTTGATTTTGGTGCTGTTGGTCGTTTGGGAGCTACACAACAAGAGGGCTTAAAGCTATTTTTAATGGGGATTCAGCTAAATGATTCAAGTATTTTATATGATGGCTTAACACTATTGATTGAAAATGCTGATCATGCAGAACGTGCAAAGATGGAACAAGCAATTGATCAAATCTTGTTGAAAATTTCTTACGTGGATCGAATTCCAACAGAAGAATTAATACATGCGTTATTTACGGTTGTTCGTGATTTCGGTCTTGCTTTCTATCCTGCAGTAGGTTTAGCGCTAAGGTCACTAGTAACATTGGATGGGACATTGCGGGTAATTGATTCGAGTTTTGATATTTTTACGGAAGCAAAAGATTTTTCATCCGCGTATATGCGGGCATCTTTCCTGAAGCCATTTAAAGAACCGATGGCAACAAAGGAACGCTTGCAAGAAGAACTATCCATGCTTATTCCGACATTACGCAAAATGCCAAGACGAGTTGACCAGCTTATTCAACGGGTGGAGAGCGGGAAAATTATTTTACATCACGATGTTTTTTCGGATGAGCATAATGCTCGTTTTATTACAAATCTGTTTTCCCAGTTGGTCCTGCTTCTTGTTGGTATTACCTTTGGCATTATTTCTGTAGCACTTTTAGCAATCGCACAATTTATTCACGCTTCATATGCCGTTTACTTAAATACAGCTGCATACATAGGTTTATTTTTGTGTGCTATTCTTTTAGTTCGGCTTTCTATTCAAGCGTTACGTTCTATGAAGCAATAGGTAGGGGAGATGTTCCCTTACCTTTTTTTATGTTCATAACGTTCTCGTGAAATATTACAAAAACATTACAAATTATTGGGTGTGTCTAATAGAAAAAGAGTTAAAAGGCTTATTTTGTAGAAAAAAAAGCTATTTTAGAGAATTTTTCAGAATTTACGTGAATGTTACAAATATATTTCGAGTTTTACTAAACGATTAAAAAGGTGTGAAATAGTATAAAAGTTATGCTAATAATGCTAAACTTTAAAAGGCTAATATAAATATAAGAAATTACAAAAAAAATCGTTCAATTGATTACATTAAAACTACAAGAGCGAAATTGACTAATGAAGGGAAAGAAGTTAAGTGGGTAAGCGCAATAAATGGCGTAAGTCGGTGGTACTAGCATTAGCACTAGCTGGTGGCTTATTATTTAACACAGTTCAACCAACAGAAGTACACGCAGAAGAAACATCTCAACAAATGATTGATAAGAAAGCTAAAATAGATGCAGAAGTTAAAAAGCTTCAAGAAGAATTAACAAAACTACAACAAGAGATCGATGAAAAAGTAAAAGTATTTAACAAAGTACAAGCAGATATTAAAGCAGTTGATACAGATATTAAAGAAACTGAAAAGCGTATTGAGCAACGTTCAAAAATTTTAAGTGAACGTATGGCTGCGTATCAAGCACAAGATGACACTGTGGGTGTTTACTTAAACGTTGTTCTTGAATCAAAAAGCTTTGCAGATTTAATGGACCGTGTCGTAGCGGTAAAAACATTAATGGATGCTGACCAAGAATTAGTAGATCAACAAGAAGCAGATAAGGCTAATTTAGAGAAACAAAAAGCAACATTAGATGAAAAACAAAAAGAGCTTCAAAAGCAATTCCAAGAGCTTCAACAAAAGGAAAGCGAAATGGAAGTAAAAAAAGCTGAGAACGAAGCAAAATCTTTAGCATTAAAGGCAGAAATCGCAACGAAAAAAGAAGAAGAACGTTTAGAAGTAGAACGTAAAAAAGCAGAGGAAGAAGCAGCTCGTTTACGTGCACTTCAATCAGCTACTCCAGTTGTACAAGCAACAAATGGCAATGGTAACGATAGTGGCTCTGACAAGGATAGTAGCAATAGTAATAATGGTAACAAAGGTAATGCACAAAAAGTTGTTGTTGGGTCTGGCGCAGGAACTGCATCTTCAGGTGATGCTATTTCAACTGCGAAGCAATTCTTAGGTAGCAGCTATGTTTGGGGCGGTAGTAGCCCATCGACAGGATTTGACTGCTCTGGTCTTGTACAATGGTCTTACGCGCAAGCAGGTGTATCTTTACCTCGTACAGCATCACAACAATATTTAGCAACACAACGTATTTCAGCAAGTGAAGCACGTGTAGGTGACTTAGTATTCTTCAGCTATGGTTCAGGCGTAGCGCATGTAGGTATTTACTTAGGTAATAACACGATGATTGATGCACAAAATAAAGGTGTTGTCATTGAATCACTTGATTGGTGGAATCAATATTTAGTAGGCTTCGGACGTATTCAATAAGCCTTACATTATATAGACGATTTAAATAGCAAAAAGGTTATCTTTGTAATGAAAAAATACAAAGATGACCTTTTTTGTTTGGGGATGATTGAATGGGTGTTTATTTAAAATGCTATATTTTAAAATTCAGCTTGATAATACCTGTTTCTTTTAATGCAATAAAGAAAATAATGACAAAAGGACCTGCGAGTAAACCGATCACACCAAATAACTGAAGACCAATAAACATTGCAATTAATGTAGGTAAAGTTGATAAACCGATATGGTCACCCATTAATTTAGGCTCGACTACTCGACGAATAATGAGTAAAATAGCAGCTAGGATGAATAATTTTACAGCAATAGATATATTTCCTACCAATAGGTGATAAAGCCCCCATGGCGCTAAAATAATAATAGAGCCGAGGAAAGGAATAATATCAATTAGCCATATAATGATGGTCATCGTTATTGCATATTTTGGTTGGATTAGTAGGAGGCCAATAAGTGTGACGCCTCCAATAACAAAGCTAACGAGTAGATGTGCCTTCATATAGCCGAAAATAGCACCCTTTAAACGATTCAAGACGATTTTCAATTTATTTGCAGTACTAGGCTTTAAATATTTATAAGTAATCTGTTTTAACTTGGGCAAATCTAGCATAAATAGAAATAGAGCAATCATATAAACGAGAAGACTGATAAATAGGCTTGGGATTTCAGCGAAGAAGGCTGTAACTTTAGTATAATTAAAGAAGTTTAAAAAAGATTCTTCCATTTTCTTTATGAAATCCATTGTTGTATTTTGAAGCGAGGTACTTACTTCGGGAGGAAAGTCTTCTGTGTATTTAGAAATGTTTTCTTGCATGTTGAGCCACATTTCTGATAGTTTTGAAATATAATAGGGAGCTTGCTTTGAAATTAAAATTATTTGCGACATAAGTTGTGTAATAGTAAAGTAACAAATAATAGAAATTAAAATAACGCTCACTATATAAATAAAGGCAACTGCAATTTTCCGAGACATTTTCCATCGCCGTTTAAAGAACATAACAATTGGCTCTAAAAAAAATGCGGTAACACCAGCTAATATTATGGGAACGGAAACCGGGATAATAAAATATGCGGCTACGATTAAAGAAATAATCATAATCATTCTAAAAATTAGTTTCCTAGTATTAATTTTATTCATAAACTCACCTTCTTTTACGCAAAGTAAGTTAAGTGTACCATAAAAAATTATAATATTATTACGGTCTGAAACAATAAAGGTAGGGATGGAATCATGGAAAAAGAGATTATGCAACTTTTTAGTAATTTAACAGAGCGTGATCGCGATATTCAATATGAATCTTACGAAGAATTGATGAAAATAATGGAGGAACCAGTTGATTGGACATATGCAGTTTGGGAACAGCTTGTTAAAGCTCTTACATACAAAAATGGACATATTCGTGCAAGCGCTGCACAATTTTTATGCGCATTAGCAGCGAAAAGTGATCCGGAAGAGAGAGTATTAGAAGACTTCTTGAAGATTTGGGCAGTGACATATGATGAAAAAACAGAAACTGCGAGACATACTTTGCAGGCAATTTGGAAAATAGGTGTAGCAGGGCAGGTACAAAGAGATTTAGTCGTTTCATATTTGGCAAAAAGATTCCAAACATGCTTAGACGAAAAGAATCCGAAATTAATGCGCTATGATATTATTTTATCTTTTAAAAAGCTATTTGATGAGACGAAAGACCCGAAGCTACTAAAAATTGCGGAGCGTTTAATTGAGGAAGAACAAGATGTTAAATGCAAAAGAAGATATAGGAAAGCCATCCATTAAAATTCGTGGAATGGCTATTTTTTGTGAAAATTCTTTCATTAATAGAGAAATAGTTTATAATATATCCAGGCGTGTTGGGCAGGGAAAAATAGGAGTATTCTTGACCGGTAATAGGATTTTTTTTTGTTAAAATTTTGCTAATGTATGTCGATGCCCTTAGCGGAAAATATTGTCTTCTAACATGATTAATCAACACACCTCATAATATATGAAAAAATAAAAGGAGTTAAACAATGAGCATTTATAATTATTTAGTAAAGAAGCCAAATGGTGAAATATTATCAATGGAAACTTATCGAGGGAAAACGCTGTTAATTGTTAATACAGCAAACAAGTGTCGTTTTACATATCAATTCGAAGACTTACAAAAAATGTATGACAAATATGGGAAAGATAATTTCGTCGTATTAGGTTTTCCTTGTGATCAATTTGATAATCAAAATCCTGAAGATGGCGAACAAACTACACACCTTTGTAAAATCAACTATGGTGTAACATTCCCAATTTTTGAATTGGTGCAGGTAAATGGAAATGCGACACACCCATTATTCAATTATTTAAAGCACGAGATAGATTATCGCGAATTTGGCAAGGCAAGTATGCAGGAAAAAATGTTAGCAGAAGCAATTATCCAAATTGCGCCTAGTTTTTTAGATGGTCGTAACATTCGCTGGAACTTTACGAAATTTTTAATAGATACAAATGGTAAAACAGTTGCCCGCTTTGAACCTACAGATTCACAGCTTGATATTGAACAAGCGATTGAAAAAATCCTATAAAATAACCTTGAATCAATACTAAAATCCGTTTTTGATTAAAAAGTTGGTTGATGAAAGCATATGAGTAGAGGGAGAATCAGACTACGTTTACACGTCCTTCCGCAGCGGAATGTGCAATCAAGTACATATTTTTGTAAAGATCTTCATTTTTAAATCTCGTGAATTCAGAATAGAGAATGATTTTGTCAGGTGTGTTGATTAACCATTTTTATCCACCCTAATTAAATTAGAAGGATCTGA
>NZ_JARVRU010000088.1:0-6609 GCF_030209535.1 Lysinibacillus sp. fls2-241-R2A-57 | reverse complement strand
TCAGATCCTTCTAATTTAATTAGGGTGGATAAAAATGGTTAATCAACACACCTGTAGTTAATTCAAGGTATTAAGCGAAGGTAGCAGAAAAGTTGATCACAACAGTTAATCAAATAAAAGGCTATTTTGCAGATAATCTATCCCTGCAAAATAGCCTTTTTCATATTTCATTCATCACACATTATTGTCCATTAAATCGCTGTGTAAGTTTTTGTAAATTTTCAGCTTGTTCACATAAGTCATTTGATACCACCGTATTGACCGCTTGCATGGAGGCACTTTGCTCATCTACTGACTGCAGAACGACTTCTGTATAGTTAGACAAACTTTCCATTCCATTGGCGATCGTTGATACTAATTTTGTCACTTCATTCGCGCTACCTGAAAGCTCTTCAGCTGTGGCAGAAATATCCTCTAGCTGGTTTGTCATTTTGCTAACATGCTGAGAGATCGTACCAAATGACTTTGTAGCCTCATCAATGACGTAGACACCCTGTTGAACGTTTTTCAAATCCTCTTCGACAGAAGTTGCTACTTGTTTTGTATCGCTTTCAATGCCCACTACTAGCTCGACAATTTGGGTAGCCGAATGCTTGGATTGCTCTGCCAATTTCCGAACTTCCTCCGCTACCACTGCAAAGCCTTTACCATGTTCTCCAGCACGAGCTGCTTCAATCGCTGCATTCAATGCAAGCAAATTCGTTTGATCTGTAATAGCGGTAATCATGTCTGTCATGGATTTAATATCCGTCATTTTGCTAGATAATTGTTGCATCAATTCGCTTGTTTTTTCAGTAGAAGTTGAAATAAATTCCATTTGATTTTTAGCTACGTGTAAAATTTCCGCTCCGTTGCCTGCAATTTCATTTGCTTCTTTTGCATGATCAAATACGTCTTGCGTTGCCACGGTAATGCGTTCAATGCCGTCAGCTGTTTCCTGCATAGAAATGGCACTTTCGTTAGCAGACTGTGCAGCTTGCTTAAGACCTTCTGTCGTTTTCCCTACTTGTGAGTCAACCTCATCAATGGCAATCGTAATTTCATTTGTACTTGCTGATAGCTCCTCGATGCTCGATGATAGGTCTGTAGAACTACTCGCAATTTTTTGAGTCATCGTATGTATTTGTTCATCCATCTCTAGAAACGCTTTAGCTAACTTTGAAATTTCATCATTGGAATTCACTTCAATAGGAGCAGTATGTAATTTCCCCTCAGCTATCGCTTGAGCAGATGCTGCTAATTCATTAATCGGCTTAATAATTTTATATTTTACATAGAATATATAGGATATTGTTATAGTAATCCCTAGCATCGTTAAAACAGTAGATAGCCATTCTAATGATCTAATATTTGTTAGATCTATAACTAAAATAACAATCATTAGAACATTTAAAATAGTAAAGCCAATGACACTTCTTTTTCGTAAACTCATACTAATCTCCTCCAACTATAATATTATTCCAACGTACTTATTATAGTCGAATTATCCTAAAATTAACAGAAAAAAGCCCAACTTTTGTAAGGTGAAAGACATATAAAAAGCACTTTGCTCTCACAAAGTGCTTTTATAAACATTATTTTAATTTCATAATACTTGATCCTGCAATACCTGGATGTGTCATCTCATATGGATCTAGAATTAAATCTAATTGCTCTTTTGTTAATACACCCTGTTCAAGGCAAAGCTCACGAATAGAACGACCAGTTAGGATTGCTTCACGCGCAAGTCGTGCAGCTACTTCATAACCAATATGTGGGTTTACTGCTGTTAGTACGCCAACGCTTTTTTCCACATATTCTTTCATGCGATCTTCGTTTGCTTCAATATCCTTTAAGCAATTTTGCGTAAATGCTCGGAAAACATTATTCATAATACTAATCGATTGAATTAAGTTGAAAACAAGTACAGGCTCCATTACGTTTAACTCTAATTGTCCTGCTTCAGATGCTAATGAAATTGTATGATCATTACCAATTACTTGGAAAGCAACTTGGTTAAGAACCTCTGGCATAACAGGATTTACTTTCCCTGGCATAATAGACGAACCAGGTTGACGAGCTGGTAAAATGATTTCCCCTAAGCCAGCACGTGGACCTGAAGCCATTAAACGAAGGTCATTGGCAATCTTCGACATGTTAATCATACAGATTTTTAATGCGCCTGATACTTCTGTATAAGCATCTGTATTTTGTGTTGCATCCACTAGATGGGAAGCGCCTTTAAGTGGCAAACCTGAAATTTCAGCAAGATGAACATCTACTGATTGAATATAATCAGGGAATGCATTTAATCCTGTACCAACTGCAGTTGCCCCCATATTCACATCATATAAATTTGGGCGAGTTTGACGAATGCGAACAATATCACGGCTGATAACACGAGAGTATGCTTCAAATTCTTGTCCTAATCGAATCGGCACAGCATCTTGTAAATGCGTACGACCCATTTTAATAACATGCGCAAATTGCTCCGCTTTTTGGTGGAACACCGCTTGCATATTTTCCATTGTAAGAAGTAATTCATCTATCAAATTCAACACAGCAATATGAATAGCTGTTGGGAAAGCATCGTTTGTAGATTGTGACATATTAACATGGCTGTTTGGGCTAATTGTATGGTAGTCCCCTTTTTCCTTGCCTAAAATCTCTAGGGCACGGTTAGCAATGACTTCGTTGGCATTCATATTAATAGATGTGCCAGCACCGCCTTGGATTGGGTCTACGATAAATTCTGCATCCCACTTGCCATCAATAACTTCTTGTGAAGCTTCGACAATTGCATCTCCGATTTCTTTTGAAAGTAAGTGTACCTCCATATTACCAAATGCAGCTGCTTTTTTTACAATACCCATTGCTTTAATAAGAGCAGAGTGAATCGTGTAACCTGTAATTGGGAAATTTTCAGTTGCACGAAGCGTTTGAATTCCGTAATAAGCATTGCCTGGTAATACACGTTCACCTAAAAAGTCTTTTTCAATACGTTGTGTGGACATAATTGTCGTCTCCTTTGATGTTTTACTCACACTTGATAGTAGCTAATAAATGCCGTGTTGTAAACAGTCATTTATCTGTAAAATGAAAAATTCATAAACTAAGCGCTACTATTAACATTAATATACAGTAAAAATCGCTTTCAAAAGAAGAATTGATGAATAGATAAGGAATTTCCTCGAAAATTCAAAAAAATATTGGCAATTAATTCGAACAGCTAAAGTAAAGATAACAAGAGAGTTGCACCAAATTTAGTCAACCATCTTGAAAATTGTGCCAAAACGCTTAATTAATGAATCTTCACCAAAACGTGTACTTGATTTCCGTTCCGACTGGGCGCTTTGCCGCTGACGCTTCGCTTTCGCGCAGAGCAGAGCTTCCAGGGGGCGTTCGATGAGCCGCTTGGGCCTACACGATGTAGGTCACGAAGGCGTTATCACAGGACGTGATGTTTTTAGCCTTCGTTCCTCTGTATGCTCGCTCCAGGGTCTCATCTGTGACGCTAATCCCCTAGGAGTCACCCAGCCGTAACGAAGATCAACCCCTATATGGCATACGTTTTAACAAATATCATCCACAATTTTTGTTGATGAGCCTAATTAATACAACTTATGTCATCGTAGACAAATGACTAGTTTGATTATAGTATTGAATCGTCCATTTATCTTTTTCAAATTTAATTTCAGATAAGCAGGCGTTTCCTAACTTTGTTTTACCTGAACCAATTTCATTATTTGAAATAGCTGCTAAAATAGCATTTATCACTCCTCCATGTGATACTAAAATAATTCTTTTATCTTTCTCACTTTGATAAATAAAATGTAGTGCTTCCATTACACGCTTCGTTAAGCTATCTCTTGGTTCTTGATTAGGGTAATTTCTGTTAGGAAATTTAGATGTACGTTCCACAACTGTCAATCCTTCTGCATCACCATAATTTCTCTCAATAAAATGATTCATTTCTAAAATCGGTACTGACATTTTTTCTGAAATGATTTCAGCTGTTTGTTTTGCACGAAGTAATGGACTTGTAATAATCAAATCATAATTTGTTGTCGACAAATGATTAGCACATTCATTTGCTTGATCAACTCCTGCTTGATTTAAAGGAATGTTCATACGCCCTTGTAATCTCCCTTCCTTATTCCAATCTGTTTCTCCATGTCGAACTAAACATATCTCCATTGTTTATTCACCCCCTTGTTTCCCATTTTTAAAAATAGTATATAACATCCTCAAAATTTATAGGTATTAAAGGAAAAAGACAGAATCAACATAAATGCGTCATTCTGTCTTTAACATAAATTATTATAATGAAATAATTAATAATACACTTACTTTATACTCGATTTCTTAATTATTTATTAGAAGTCACTGTAAAACGGCTGTTTACATGCTTAGGTTTTTCAATTTCATCTAATACCGCAATGGCGTAATCTGCATAGCTGACATAGCTTTCTCCAGCATCGTTCACTAATAATTGATCTTCTCCAGCCGTATAGCTACCTGTACGTGGACCCTCTGGATCAAAGAAAGCAGATGGACTTAAAAATGTCCAAGTAATAGTGGATTGTTGCAAGTCATGTAAATTTTCACCTTGGTTTTTAGCTGTCGCGTAAAACATTTCCGGGAAATCTGGTGTATCCATTACGCGTATCGTTTTCTCTGGGTCGACAAACAGACTACCCGCACCACCGACAACAACTAATTTTGTATCAATGCCAGTGAAAATATCAATTACATGACGGCCAGCTTTCGCATGTAATTCCTCTTGACCAAAAGGAGCGCCAAACGCATTTACGACTACGTCAAAGCCTTTCACATCTTCTTGAGATAATGCAAAAACATCCTTTTCAAGAACATGAATATTTGTTGTTACTTTCGAAGCTGAACGGACAATCGCAGTTACATCATGCCCTCGCTGTAGTGCCTCCTCTACAATTTTTTGCCCTGCTTTCCCTGTTGCGCCAATTACTGCAATTTTCATACTCATAATTCCTCCCATTTTTCAGTTGTAACCGCTTTAGTTACAGGTTAGATACAAAAGACCGACTTCGTCATTTAACGAAGTTGATCTAACACATTCTGTAAAGTTTGTGCTTGAAGCTGTTCTTCCATTGCATGCCAGACAGATGTATAAACATCTTCCAAAGTACATTGGATTTTTCGACCAACCGTACAATCTGGATTTGGCTCATCATGAATCGCAAATAGCTGCTGTGGCCCATTAATCGCATGGTAAATGGCTAATAGCGTTAAATCTTTTGGCTCTACTAATAGGTCATAGCCTGCAATACCTGATTGAGATGAAAGCAAACCCGCTTTTTTCAATACCCCGATCATTCGGCGCACGACAACTGGATTTGTATTAACACTCCCTGCGATATAATCAGATGTCAGCTGGCTTTTATCAGATGTTGTTGCAATGAGCGAAAGTATATGGATCGCTACCGAAAATCGACTGTTCACCATATGTATCACCACCTGTTGTAACTATTATAGTTACAGATTGAAATATAAGCAAATGAATTGCTCTATTTATCCCTGCCGTTTTGAGAAGTACTATACGATGATTATACTTTCTTCAAATAAATGACTAATTCTTGTCGTATTTCTCCATCTTCCTCATAAAAGTCTAAATTATGAAATTCATACTTAAAATGGCCAACTGGGAACGTCACACTTTCCCCCTGTGCCGCTGCTAATATGCCTGCCACATCATGTGACACCATTTGTAAAAGCTCTGTACCTGAAAACGCTTCGATAAATATCACGTTCATCATAAAACACCTCCTAAGCTATTATAGCTTAGAAGGCGCTTACATTTATAGTCTTTCTTTATAAGGTTGAAGGCGAATTTCCTCAATGACCTGCATCATTATATGTATTTGCTCCTGTGTTAATTTTGTAGAGATGTGGGGTAGCTCAGATTCCACTTTTATTTGAGGAGTATTCGTAAGCAATTTCGTCCTTAAATGCCGCTCACGCTCTCTTCCGTCTATTAGAAAAACCAATGATCTCCTCACATCATTCACCTCTACTGTTCGTTAAAATTTCCAGATTAAAACTTATATCGGAAGAAATTTCAAAAATTAAAACATCCTTTATATAAAGTGCTAGAAAATTTGGCTCTTTATAAAATATGGATCTCTATTTTGGCTGCTTTGGCGGTTCTATCTGGCATTTTGACGGTTCTATCCGTCGGTTTGGCGGTTTTTCCGTCGTTTTGGCGGTTTTATCCACGTTTTTGACGGTTCTATCCACGTTTCTGGCGGTTCTATCCACGTTTTTGATGATTCTATCCGTCGCTTCGGCCCTTTTATCCATCGCTATGAATTCTATCCGTCACTTTGGTCCTTTTATCCGTCGCTCTGGCTCTTTTATCCGTCACTCTGTATTCTTTCCGTCGCTTTGGCTTTTTTATCCGTCGCTCTGATTCTTCTTTCCGTCGCTTTGCCTCTTTTATCTGTCACTCTGTATTCTTTCCGTCGCTTTGGCCCTTTTATCCATCGCTCTGATTCTTCTATCCGTCACTTTGGTCCTTTTATCCGTCGCTCTAGCTTTTCTTTCCGTCGCTTCGGCCCTTTTATCCATCGCTATGAATTCTATCCGTCACTT
>NZ_JARVRU010000117.1:0-6777 GCF_030209535.1 Lysinibacillus sp. fls2-241-R2A-57 | reverse complement strand
CTTGGACCCGAGCGGTTCTTCGGCTGACCCGATCACTTTTCTCTTGGACCCGAGCGGTTCTTCGGCTGACCCGATCACTTTTCTCTTGGACCCGAGCATTACTTTTCCTGACAGTAGCAATTTTAGTTGAGCCCATAGAAAAAAGAATTTGCACAGGCCCCCCTGCACAAATTCCCATCATATCTAAAAGTAATCAATAAACGTTGGAATGCCAACTGGTAGCACCGTCTCTAGTAGCGCAATTTCGATGGCATTGCCCTGTAAACGCTCGATTTTTTCTAAATAGCTTGGTCGTTTATAGCCTAGTAACATCGTAGCAAGTGTTTGGACTGTTAGCTGAATAGCATTTTCAGACAATGTCTCGCTAACCTTTTCAACGGTAGCCTTTCCATTTTGCATCGTTATGACAAATGTTCCATTGTTCCAGGCCACAATGCGATCACTAACAGCTAGTCGAAGCTGAAAATCATTGCCCATGAATGGATAACGTAGTAGAAATTCTTTTACATCTACTATTCGTGCCATAAAATACGGCGATACCTTTTGAATAATTTCACTATCCTCTAATAAAAAGGCGACTGCTTCATTACCAGTTGTTTTACCATAGACATTGTAAATCATCGAGCTATGTGCAGAGACAAAATTCCATAAGCCTTTTCGCGCCTCTTCCTGCAAATAAACAATTTCGTCAATGTAATAATTCTCCTCCATGATGCGGTAAAACATATAACCCTGAGGCATATCATCCTCGTCATAATATACTGCTGCCTGAAGGTTCACATCGCTATCAATAAATTTCTCTTCCCAAAAATCTTCCTGAAACTTTTCATTCCAAGCAATGCTATTACGTACCATAACACCATGCGTCTTTTGGGCATAGCGCGCATAGATGGTCACAACATCTTCATGCTTCGGATCGACACGACGTATTTTACCATTTAAATTTGCGTAGCGAGGAAGCTGCGTATCTTTGATCTGAAATTCCACAATATCACTCATAATTTCCCAGCCCTTTTTTCGATAATAAGGGATAGAATATGGAAATAAATAGGATATGCATTTCCCTTCATTTCGCATCCGCTCCAAGCTCTCAAAAATGAGGCCCTCCATCAAACCATGCCCTGAATATTCAGGATAAGTTCCAACAGCGGTAATGCCTCCCATTTCATAAATCCTACCATGAACATTTACTTCAAATGGTAAGCTTAAAATTTGGGATACAAGCTGTGAACCGTCGAACCAACCAATTGCATGTCCCTCATTAAATTGCTTGCTTTTGGCATTTACAAAGCGGCGGTCCTTATGAATGGACATGGACACTTGAAACACATAATTAAGTAAATCGATTGACTGTGCCATTTCATCTAATCGAATTTCTCGCATGACTAAGCCTTTTCGTTGATTCATGACTCTCTCTCCTCATCAAATAACTCCGAAAAAATCGTTTCTGGAGCACTTAAAAAACGCTTTGTGACAATGTAATGGATAGTATCTTCATAGCGAATTGATTCAATTTCCCCATTATCAAAACTGTAGATAGTGGCATTTGGATAGCCAAGTAAAATAGGTGAGTGTGTAGCAATAATAAACTGTGCCTCATGCTCTAAATCTTTAATAATTTTCAGTAGGCTGAGCTGTCTCGTTGGTGACAGCGCCGCTTCAGGCTCGTCTAATAAATAAATGGCCTTCCCTTTAAAGCGATTCATAAATAACGATAAAAAGGACTCGCCATGTGATTGATGATGTAATGACTTGCCACCAAACGCAGCATACTTTTTAAAGTCTACCTCCTGCAACAAATCAATATGACTCGCAAATTGATAAAACGTTTCTGAACGAAGGAAAAAGCCATTTGAAACTTTTGGCCACCAGGATAAACGAATAAATTCCCCAAGTGCCGATTCAGCTTTATGTACGTCATATAAGTTTTGGCGACCGCCACCCGCTGTATTAAAATCACAACGATCAGCTATTGCCTCCAAAAGTGTTGATTTCCCAGAGCCATTTTCCCCAACAAAAAAGGTCACATTCGTAGGAAACTCTATCTCCTGTAAGTCCTGCAAACTCGGTATGTTAAAGGGATACACATCTTTATCTGTAATGTTATCCTGTAATACCTTACATGATTTTAAATACATTTTTTGTTTCCTCCCTTACTACTATTATAACGCGATTATACTACTCTGAAACCGCCATTTAGCTAATTGCACCCAAAATTTAAATTCGGAATATTTTAACTTAACACAAAAACTCATCATTATCTTTGACATTGAACATTTCAGATTCCTAGTTGTGTAAATGCGATCCATTACATACAAATCACTTTCTGCTACTATCCCTATGAAATATTTCCCGAGAAATAAATAAAAAGCGTGTCGAAAGTTGCAATAAAAATAATAAAATTATGCCATATAATAGCGATTAACCAAAAACATTGAGGAACACCAATCAGCCTTACTGTTCAGAAATCGGTCCTACTACTACTGCCAATATCGAAGGCCCTTTGAACAGCTAATTTCCCACTAACAACCACTACTAGTACAAGCAATGAATGTCCTCCTTGTAATTTTCCATTGTGCTCCCGACTCGAAACAAGAGCTACTAAACCAATCGTCGTTGCCTATCTTCTAGTGATTCCCATCCTTTTTCTCCTTATTTTCTTGCCGTAAACCCTCCAACCTGTGCTTTAAATTTTACTTACCTAAGCGCTTCTGTATAGGAGCCTTTACCTGATTTCCCAAATAAATATTAAAACGAAGTGATCCGGGGTACCTCTGAATAGCTAAAAAGCTCACTTTACTATATTTCTAGCGTTGAATGAGTTCATAAATGGTTTGCGATGATTTTTACCAGCCATCATCTCTCTACTGCTAACTACATTCAATATGCACAAAATCCATTATTGTTCTAAAAGCCGTTTTCACAAATGTTCTATCTTAAAGGTCCTCTTCATACATTGAGTAAACCTTCCCTCCTGCTAATTACCCCTGTAAAGGAAGGTAAAACTCAAGCTTTTTTCAAAGTAAAATAAAAAAGTTATAAGGAGAAAAATTATGTTTGTAACTCATTTTTATGAAAACAAAACGTCCGTTTTAAGTCAGCTTCTAGTAACTCTACCTACCGTTGAAGAGAACATTAAAATTAAAGGTCGTAAAGCAAAAGTTGTTCGAGTTGCTCAAATAGACGACAACAACTTTCATGTGAGTATCATTTTTGAAAAAATACCTAAGAAACTACCATTAAAAGAACTTGGGAAGAAAAAGAGATAGCTCTTTCCCACGCTATCATCCAATGGGTAGCGTTTAATTTTTAAAAGTGGGGATCGAACTATAAGCAATTATTCATCGCGAATCATTCTCAACTATTTATATTTCTTCAAGTTAAATAATTGACTTTTTAATTGATAACAATTATCATTATCAATAGATTATTTCTTTACTCCACATTGCTTAGTTCAGAATCCCCCCTATTTTTTTGATATAAGCATGTATCAAACGGATATTCTTACATCAGACTAAGAATATCCGTTTTTTTACTTCTTTCAGCGAATGTTAGGACACTCACTGAAAGATGTCACGGAATCGGAAGGAGTACTTTGTGTAAGCACAAAGCCGAATCCGGACGCAATTATGCCAAGGTGTAATTGCTCTTTAATTAATTGGAGAGATTACATAAATAAAGGAGCTGTTTGACATGGATTATCGTATTGAAAAAGATACTATGGGTGAAATTAAAGTACCTGCAGATAAAATTTGGGGTGCTCAAACACAGCGCAGTAAAGAAAATTTCCAAATCGGTACAGAGCAAATGCCGATTGAGCTTATTCAAGCAATGGCAATTTTAAAGAAAAGTGCTGCTATTGCCAATAACAAGCTAGGTAAACTTTCAGATATAAAAGCAAATGCAATTGTACAAGCAGCTGATGAAATTTTAAATGGACAATGGGACGATCAATTCCCTCTTGTCGTTTGGCAGACTGGTAGTGGTACACAATCAAATATGAACGTCAACGAAGTAATTGCGCACCGAGCAAACCAGATTTTACAAAATACTGGTGAAGCTGATCGTATTCACCCTAACGATGATGTCAATAAATCTCAAAGTTCAAACGATACTTTCCCAACAGCTTTGCATATTGCAGCAGTGTTAAAAGTTGAAGATTATTTACTTCCGCGTCTACGCTTGCTAAAAGCAACACTTGATGACAAAGCAGAGAAGTTTAAAGATATTATTAAAATTGGTCGAACACATTTACAAGATGCAACACCATTGACTTTAGGCCAAGAGATTAGTGGCTGGGCAGCAATGCTTGCTAAATCTGAACAGATGATTGTCCAAAATATTGAATATATGAAGGAACTGGCAATTGGTGGAACAGCAGTAGGTACAGGTATTAACGCACATCCTGAATTTGGTGAGCGTGTTGCAGTGGAAATTAGTGAATTGACAGGAAAACATTTTACTTCTGCAGCAAATAAATTCCATGCACTGACAAGTCATGATGAAGCTGTTGTCGCACATGGCGCATTAAAGGCTCTTGCAGCTGACTTAATGAAAATTGCCAATGATGTTCGCTGGTTAGCAAGTGGTCCCCGCTCAGGTATTGGAGAAATTACAATTCCAGAAAACGAACCAGGCTCATCCATTATGCCTGGTAAAGTAAATCCAACGCAAAGTGAAGCGATGACAATGGTTGTCACACAAGTCGTTGGTAACGATGCAACAATTGCCTTTGCCGCTTCCCAAGGTAATTTTGAGCTGAATGTCTTTAAGCCAGTAATTATCTATAACTTCTTACAATCAACTCGTCTATTAGCAGACACAATGAAATCATTTAATGATCATTGTGCTGAAGGGATTGAGCCAAATAAAGAAGTACTCGACCACAATTTACAAAACTCCTTAATGCTTGTAACAGCTTTGAACCCTTATATCGGCTATGAAAATGCGGCTAAAATTGCGAAGAAAGCCCATAAAGAAGGCACAACATTAAAAGAAGCAACAATTGCAACAGGTTTACTTACAGAGGAACAGTTCGATGAATATGTGGACCCTGCAACGATGATTTATCCAAATGTAAAGTGATCATTAGCATGATAGACAAATTATGTGATTACTTGGAGTTCGAAGTAGAAGATTATTCATCAGTCGAATAAAGAATAAATCGAGCAAAAAACACTTTCGGCTAATCATGCAGCTGAAAGTGTTTTTCTATTACTATAATAAAGCCCAGGCTCCATTAATTGAAGCTTTGAAAAAGTGCTTGGTGTACAGAACAAATAAAGTTGGAATCCGAACTCTTATATTTGTCCTTAACTTTTCAAATAATCTCTAACTGCAGAAATATTATTCGTACATGACATTAAACCATTGTTCGACTCTTTCATTCTATTCATATCCTTGAATCCTGAGCCAGTAACTAAAACAACTACATTCATATCTCGATTTATTAGCTTGTTTCTAAGATCCGATTCTAAACCTGCCCATGCTGCCGCTGCTGAAGGTTCAACAAAAATTCCGGCCTTGGTAGCTAGTTTTTTTTGCGAGTCTAAAATTTCTTCATCCGATATGGAAACGCCCCAACTATTTGTCTTCAGTATATAATCAATTGCCATTTCAGCATTTGCAGGTGATTTAACAGAGATAGAGTCTGCTATAGAATCTGTTTTGTCTAGTACTAAATCTCTTTTCTCTCTCCAGCTTCTTACTATTGCATCACTACCTTTTGCTTGCACTAAAATACATTGAGGTAACTTATCAATAAGCCCCTCTTGTTTAAGGTCAATAAAACCTTTGCAAACAGCAGCATAAATTACACCATCTCCAGCTGGTATATAAATAATATCGGGTGCTTTGAAGCCTAACTGATTGTACAATTCAATGGATACTGTTTTTTTTCCTTCTATCGTAAAAGGATTATAAGCGGTATTTCTATTAATACCTCCAAATTTTTCTGTAAACTCTATTGATAGTTTATATGCATCATCGTATGTTCCTTGAATAGGGATAACACTCGCTCCAAAAAATTTGGCCTGTGCTATTTTTTCTTTAGG
Source organism: Lysinibacillus sp. fls2-241-R2A-57 (assembly GCF_030209535.1). NCBI lineage: Bacteria > Bacillati > Bacillota > Bacilli > Caryophanales > Bacillaceae > Lysinibacillus > Lysinibacillus sp. fls2-241-R2A-57. Next base: position 724 of record NZ_JARVRU010000117.1, on the reverse strand, counting down.
TGCAGTTTCGGGTATAAATAAAACGGTTTTTAATCCATAAGCTGCAGAAATACAAGCCATTGCAGAACCGGCGTTACCAGTTGATGCAAGTACAATTTTATGCTCATTATGGAAGATAGCCTGTTCTGCAATTAATAATGATGCTCTATCTTTTAATGATCCTGATGGATTTAAACTTTCATTTTTAATAAAAAGATTGGGTAGTCCTACTTCTTCTCTTAAATAAGTAGGCTCTAGTAATGGTGTATTACCAACCTTTAAAGAATTCGAATTTTGAATGGCAATCGGAAGGAATGAATCTGGTTCAACCATTGAATTTCTCTTAACATTGTTTTTTGGTTCATATTTAACGGATAATATACCTTTTTGAAAACCATTATTCTTAGCATTTTTACAGACAGGACAAAGATAAACGATTCCTTCTGATTGAAATTCATATCCACATGAAACACAACTAAATCGTATCACTTTAATTGCCCCTCCCTTGCGTACTCCTTAATATAAAAATAACAGGTGTGTTGATTAACCATTTTTTCACATTCGAAGAGACTGATTTTCGCTACGGGCTACTCGCTTTGTTGCTGTCGCTTCGCTTTCGCACAGATAAAACAATTTGTCGCTGACGCTGCGCTTTCGCACAGAGCAAGGCTTCCTGCGAGCGAGCGTCGATAGCCCTACGCTACAAGCTCTTCATCATAACATGTGGTTGATTTCTTTGATAGAA
>NZ_JARVRU010000075.1:0-7083 GCF_030209535.1 Lysinibacillus sp. fls2-241-R2A-57 | reverse complement strand
GCGAAGCGTCAGCGGCAAAGCGCCCAGCCGGAACGGAAATCAACCACACGTTTTGATGATGAACCTATATTTTATCGTATAGGTAAATGATGGTGATGTCCGTATTTGCTTTGTTTATGAGGTGTGTTTTTTACGATACGTTCATATTTCGTTTAGAAAGTGTGTGCTATGATAATGTACATAGAGGGGGAGTCACATGATTTGGGTTGGGTTAACGGGGTGGGGTGATCATCCTTCGCTTTATAGTAGAGTGACTGCCTCAAAGGATAAATTATTCGATTATACAGGTCATTTTTTAACGGTAGAAGTAGATACTTCTTTTTATGCAATACCTTCGACAGAAAATGTTCGAAAATGGTGTGTGGACACGCCAGAAAATTTCCGTTTTGTGGTGAAGGCCTATCAAGGAATGACTGGTCATTTACGTGGTGATATACCGTTTGAATCGAAGAATGATATGTTTAATGCCTTTATCGAATGTGCCAATGAATTTAAACGTCATGGGAAGCTAGCGATGATACTAGCACAATTTCCACCATGGTTTGATTGTCAGGCCAAAAATGTACAATATTTATTGTATATTAGGCAGCAGCTTAAAGGCTTTGACGTAGCTATTGAGTTTCGTAATCAGACATGGTATGCAGACAATGTAGTGCAGCAAACAATGGATTTTTTACGAGAGCATCAATTTATTCATACTATTTGTGATGAACCACAGGCTGGTGTAGGCTCTGTACCATTTTATCCTACTGTTACTGCGACTAAGGCACTTGTACGTATTCATGGACGTAACATTCATGGGTGGCGCAATACTGGTAATGCCGAAAACTGGCGGAAGGTTCGCTTTTTATATGATTACAATAGTGAAGAATTGCAGCAGCTTGGACAGCATGTGAAACATCTCCAATCCGAAGTACAGGATTTGTATGTATTATTCAATAATAATTCAGGGCTTCATGCTGCAAAAAATGCAAAGGAGTTACAAGGAATTTTAGCGATTAAAGATGTAGGGTTAGCGCCTAAACAATTAAACATGTTTGAAGGGGAACTGTAATGGAATTTATTCTTTTAGCTATTATTGCATTATTTTCAGGGTTAATTGGCTCATTAGTTGGGCTCGGTGGAGGGATTATCTTAGTCCCAGCTACATTATTCGTTGGATTAAATCTAGGGATGATTCCAGATATCACTCCTCAAAAAGTGGTTGGTTTATCTGTTGTCATGATGATTTTCACTGGCCTTGCCTCAACGTTAAGCTTTATGAAATCGAAAACAGTTGATTATAAAAGCGGTTTCATATTTTTCATAGGGAGTATCCCTGGGACAATGCTCGGCGCATGGGTAAATAAAGGATTAGATTTACCATCATTTAATTTATACTTTGGTATTTTACTGATCATTTTGGCGACGATATTACTTGTACGTGATAAATTGAAACCTGTAAAATGGTTTGTAAAAAATGGTATTCAACAAGAATTCACGGATAATGAAGGAAACTCTTTTGTATACGGGTATCCAATTTGGTTTGCAATTGTATTAACATTTGGCATTGGCTTTGCCTCTGGATTATTTGGTATCGGTGGAGGCTCGATGATGGTGCCTGCCATGATTATTTTATTTTTGTTCCCGCCGCATGTTGCAGTGGCAACATCGATGTTTATGGTATTTCTATCGTCGATTGTTAATTCAGCAAGTCATATTTATTTAGGACATGTGCCATGGCTCTATACGATTCCTGTTATTCCTGGGGCTTATATCGGAGCAAAACTGGGGGCAGCATTAAATAAAAGAATTAAATCGGAAACTCTTGTAGTAGCACTTCGAGTTATTTTATTATTATTGGGAATTCGTTCTATTATCGAAGGTTTATTGTAGTATTGATTTGCAATTTTTCGTAAATTGACTTTACTGATGAATAAATTGATTTAACAAATACAGAAGCTATTTAAAGAAGAGGTGGCATTAATGCTGGAAAAAATTCATATTTTTCACACGAATGATTTGCACAGTCATTTTAAGTATTGGCCACGAATGCAAAGCTATGTGAAAGAGATGCGTACGGAGCTTACAAACCTGGGTGAAACAAGCTATTTATTTGATGTCGGTGATCATTTAGATCGTTCCAATATTTATACAGAAGCAACAGTCGGTAAGGGTAATGTGAAGTTATTGAATGAAGCTGGCTATGACGTAGTGACAATTGGTAATAATGAAGGTATAACATTGTCTCATGAGGAGCTATACCATCTGTATGATGAAGCAGCTTTTGACGTTGTCGTTGCCAATGTATATGCCTCACAAGGAAAAAGTCCAGCGTGGATGAAGCCTTATGTTGTATTAACAACAGCTCATGGTACAAAGATTGCAGTTATTGCAGCAACTGCTATGTTTGAAATTTATTATAAGGAATTAAACTGGGAGATGGATGAGGCACGGAGCACACTTACTCATTTAGCACTTCAGCTTCGTAAAGAGGTAGATATTATTGTCTGTTTGTCACATTTAGGGATAACAGAGGATGAGATGTTAGCTGAAGAATGCCCAGAAATAGATGTTATATTTGGCTCACATACACATCATGTTTTCCCGAATGGCAAACTAGTGAATGGCGTTTTATTAACAGGCGGGGGGAAATTTGGACAATTTATTGGACATTTTGTGGTAGAATATGATAAGAAAATGAGGAAAATTGTTGAAAAAAAGGATTCGTTAATTCATAATAAGGATTTGCCAACGGTTAAAAATGAAAATGATATCGTGCAGTCTTTGGAAAAAGAAGGCAAACGATTACTTGATATCCCAGTATTCACTACGAAAAAATCGTACAATAAGGAATGGTTCCATTATTCTCAGTTATCCGATCTGTTTGCACAGGCCATTTTAGAAAAAAGTGGAGCGGACTGTGCGCTATTTAATGCGGGTATTTTTTTAGATGGTTTACCTAAAGGAACAGTGACTGCACTAGATTTGCATAGAATTTTCCCACATCCTATAAATTTATGTACGATTGAATTATCAGTTGCTGAAATGAAAGAGATTTTTCAGCAATCTAAAAATGAAGAGTGGCCCTATATTGAGCTCAAAGGATTAGGGTTTAGAGGCGTTATTTTTGGGAAGATGCTGACTTATGGCTTTTCAATGAATAAAGATCGTCAATTGCTTATCAATGGTAAGGTTGCAGATAACGATCGAATTTATAAATTAGTAACTCTTGATTTGTTTACATTCGGTTATTTTTATCCAAGCTTTAAATATGCGAAGAAAAAATATATTCTACCAGAATTTTTACGAAATATTATGATAGATTATGGGCGAAGATTCTTTAAGCAATAGATAAAGATGCTTTTAGAATGGATTGGGGCAGAGGTCATGCGATTAATTTCAATCGATGTAGTAAAAGAAGGAATGGTATTAGGAAGAACCATTTGGAATGAGGCAGGACACCCTCTTTTAAAGAAAGACGTTGTCATTAATGCACGTATTATACAAAGACTTCAACAATTAAATACGCATTATATATATATAAACGATAAAATTTCTGATGGTATTGAGGTAAAGGAAACAGTTCCAACTGTTATTCGAAATAAAGCCATTTCAACCATTAAAGATTCTTTTCAATCAATCAATGGTTTAAATTCAGTAAATGCCTCTTACGTACTTGACAAGCAATCCAAAGCAATTATTTCAATTGTAGATGAGTTATTGGCGGCAGTCAGTAGTAATGAAGAAATTTTAACAATACTAACAGATGCTTATTTATTTGATGAATATTTATATCAACACTCCTTTCAAGTCACTCTTTATTCGATAGCAATTGCTAAAGAGCTTGGATATTCAGCTGAGGATTTACGTATGATTGGGATTGGCGCTTTGTTACATGATGTAGGGAAGCTTATGGTACCAAAAGAGATCCTAACAAAACCAGGGCGGCTTACGAATGAGGAATTTGAAACGATGAAGCAACATACTCGATACGGTTTTGACATATTACGTAATTTACATTCCATATCATTGCTTGTTGCGCATTGTGCCTTCCAACATCATGAACGAATTGATGGGAGTGGCTATCCACGGGGCTTAGTTGATTTTGAAATCCATCCGTTTGCAAAAATTATTGGTGTAGCAGACGTCTTTGATGCGGTAACTACAAGTCGTGTATATCGGGAAAAAATGCTGCCTTCTCAGGGACTAGCAATTGTAGAGGCGGGCTCTGGAACTATATACGAAGCACGCATTGTGCAAGCATTGAAAAAATCTGTTGTCCATTATCCTAACGGTGTTATTTTAAAATTATCGGATGGACGTCGAGGTATTGTATCAAGACAAAATCCACCGTATGCAGCATTACCATGGATTCGTATTTTTGAGGAGCAAAATCAATTAGTGGCAGCTACATATGAAATTAATTTAGTGGACGACCCAACCGTAACAATTGAAAGTGTTGAAGCGGATTACATTGTACCATAGAAAATCGAATAAATTTCTCCTCCTGTTCATACGTTATGGAACAGGAGGAGATTTTTTTGTTTTTCCCTCGAAAAAGGATGAAATTACGATCATATAGCAATTCTGGTAACTATCGAAAAAAGGGCAATCGGTTGAATCGTTTAACCCTTTTAATTGTAAGCATTATTGTTGGTATATTTTTATTTATTTATTTTCTGAATGAGCGGCTTATGCCAACCTATTTAAAATATGCTGAAATACAAACGGATAAGATCGCTTCCTATGTTGTAAGTAATGCCACAACAAATGTTTTAAATATTAACGATATTCTTGTGGAAGTATCCCCTGGTAGCTCTGATTTGAAAATTGATACAGAAATGATTAATCGAGTTCGTGCCGAAACGGTAAAGCAAGTAAAAATGAATTTAGAGCAGGCAGAACTAGGGGAGTTGTCGAGCTTACCAAATCTTGATAACGTTGAATATGATTACAACAAGATAAAAGAAGGTAATGGGGTAGTTTTTTATGTACCTATTAGCCAGGCAGCCAATATGCCTCTACTCGGGAATTTAGGACCTAAAATTCCGGTGCGTTTTCATGTAGTTGGCAATGTGCATAGTGAAGTTACTTCTTCAATAACGGAGTATGGTATTAATAGTGCATTTGTGCAGGTAGGAATTCGTTTAGAGGTAAATGTACAAATTATTGTCCCTTTTGCTAGTAAAACTGCTACAGTTTCTCAGGATATTCCGGTGGCAATGGGCTTAGCGCAGGGGAAAGTGCCAGATGTTTATTCTAATGGTGAAAAAGCAGTACAGCCGTCACTTGAAGTCCCTATAACTAATGATAAATAGAAAAGTTGCTGTGATAGTTGTTGGAGTTCCTATATTATGTTACATTGACAACAGTGAAGATAGTTAATATACAAAATGTACAATTATTGATAGGGGCGATATTCATATGACATCTTGTAAACCTACAAGCAAAGAAAGAGAAGAACATTTAAGAAAACCAGATTGGCTAAAAATAAAACTAAACACAAATGATGAATATAAAGGGCTAAAGAAGCTCATGCGTGAAAAAAATCTGCATACGGTATGTGAGGAAGCACGCTGTCCTAATATTCATGAATGTTGGGGCGAACGACGTACAGCAACAATGATGATTCTTGGATCGGTTTGTACACGTGCTTGCCGTTTCTGTGCTGTTAAAACAGGCTTACCAAATGAGTTAGATTTAGCAGAGCCAGAACGTGTAGCAGATTCTGTAGCTATTATGAACTTGAAGCACGTTGTTATTACAATGGTAGCGCGTGATGACTTAAAGGATGGCGGTGCACAAGTATTAGCTGAAACCGTGCGTGCGATTCGCCGTAAAAGTCCAGCTACATCTGTTGAAGTTTTACCGTCCGATTTAGGAGGTTTGAAAGAGAACCTTCAAATTTTAATGGATGCCAAGCCAGATATTTTAAATCATAATATTGAAACAGTGCGTCGCTTAACGCCAAGAGTACGTGCACGCGCGAAATACGAGCGTTCATTAGAATTTCTTCGTTTGGCAAAAGAAATGCAGCCAGATATCCCTACAAAGTCATCTTTAATGATAGGCTTAGGTGAAACAGAGGAAGAAATTATTGAAGTTATGGACGATCTACGCGCAAATAACGTAGATATTATGACGATTGGTCAATACTTACAACCAACGAAAAAGCATTTAGCTGTCAAAAAGTATTATTCTCCAATAGAGTTTGGTAAACTGCGTAAAATCGCAATGGAAAAAGGTTTCAAACATTGTGAAGCAGGCCCACTTGTACGTAGTAGCTATCATGCTGATGAACAAGTTAACGAAGCAACAAAAGAACGTCAGTTACACGTAGAGCTGTAAATCAAATGTTGTAATAGAAGGTGGTGTCACTTTGATTAATATTGAAGGATATGAATACGAGCTTATTGAAGATTACCGAGAAGCTTTTCAAGAGGAAGTGTTCAAGGAGCGATACTCAGATATTTTAGCTAGATATGATTATATTGTGGGCGACTGGGGCTATAACCAATTACGCTTAAAAGGCTTTTTTGACGATAAAAATCAGAAAGCTACTTTCGATACGAAAATTAGTACACTTCAAGATTACTTATATGAGTATTGTAATTTTGGCTGTGCATATTTCGTATTGCGCAAATCCGGTAAATCTATTCAACAGCCAGACGTTGTAGTTAGTGAAGATAGCGAAGTGACAAAGCCTGTTGAAAATGAACAACTAGCAGAATAAAATTTTAAAGCCTGATGCAATTTGCATCAGGTTTTTACTTTGGAGTGATAGGTTTTTTTAAAATTGGGAATAATAATAACTGACTACAAAAAATGCTTTATTATGAGTCTTTAACAAAAATTGGGGATGTTATTTTAAAACGTATGTCATGAGGATAAGTTGATCTTCGTTCCGGCAGGGCGACTTCTTGGGGAACAGCGTCACAGATGAAATCCTGCAGCGAAGTAGACGTTTTCTGTGCGAAAGTGTAGCGACAGCAACAAATGTTTTCTGTGCGAAAGCGAAGCGGTAGCAACAATTGTTTTATCTGTGTGAAAGCGAAGCGACAGCAACAAATGTTTTATCTGTGCGAAAGCGAAGCGACAGCA
>NZ_JARVRU010000164.1:0-7647 GCF_030209535.1 Lysinibacillus sp. fls2-241-R2A-57 | reverse complement strand
AGGAAAACATCGCTGATAAAAAGGAAAACATCGCTGATAAAAAGGAAAACATCGCCGCTAAATCGATGAATACCGCCGCTAAATCGATGAATACCGCCGCTAAATCGATGAATACCGCCGCTAAATCGATGAACATCGCCGCTAAATCGATGAACATCGCCGCTAAACCGGTGAACAACGCCGCTAAACCGGTGAGCATCGCCGCTAAACCGGTGAATACCGCCGCTAAACTCGAAAACTAAGATTTTTCTTCAATTAAAGAGTTAGCGAGCAACATGAATTCAAGTGTAATCCGATTATGCCCCTTCATGAAATTTTCTCCTAAAAGACTCTCAAGCTTTTTTAAACGATGATAGAGTGTTTGGCGAACGATGAACAATTGATTGGCTGTTTGTTGTTTGGAGCCATTTGTTTGTAAGTATACCTGCAGTGTTTCTAGTAGCTTGCTGTTATATTTTCTATCGTAGTCAATAACAGGCTGCAAATAATCTTGAATGACTTCCTGTAAATTTACTTGCATCTGTAATTTATAGATTAAGTGATACAAATGCAAGTCATCGTAAAAATAAGATGTTGTTTGTACTTTGCTGCAAATATATAATGTTTCGAGTGCAGTTTGGTAGCTCTTTGGAATTTCTTCTACGTCTGTAACGACTTTGCCGATTGCTATTTGATAACCTTGGCCCATTTGTTTTTTATAAAAGTCGGTTTTTTGGAGAGAAGACACTAACGTATTTAATAATTCGCGACTCGCTTTACTATCCTTCGTATGGAGCAAAATAAAAATGACATAGCTTTTTCTTTCAAATAAAAATGGGATAAAGCCGTTTTGCTCAAAAAGGTTTCGATAGTAGAGCTTACTATAGATAATATCTTCTTGAACTTTAGTGACTGCATTAGGAGAAGCTAACATAAAAACAGCTCCGCTAGAAAGGTTATAGTTAGAATGATGTGTTACGATAAATTTATAAATTTCTTCTTTCGATAGTTTTTGATCTATCCAATCCGCTAAAATAGAGGCATCCTCGATATCCCTTTTCTCCTCAATATAAAATTCCCGCATTAATAGCTGTGCTAACGCAGTAGCTGTTCGATCTAAAATCAGTAATTCGAATTCTGAGAATCGACCATCTTCCCTAAAGAGAGATAAATCTGCATAATGTTGATCCAAAATAAAGATGGGTTCATTTTTAAATACTGGTGCTGATTTTTTCATCTTTAATAGTTGTTGACGCTTATTGTGCGACATATTTGGAAAGAAGATAGGCTCTCGACCTTTAATTGAAAAGATGATTTGTGTTTTTAATTCATTATACATATTGTGTAAAATATCTTCCGTAGTTTGCCCTAAAAGAGCATTTTTATTTAACGTTTGAGAATAGGATTCTAAAGTGGAAATCATTAAATATTGTTGATTCATAATTTGGCTATGTAAATCTTGTGTAATACGGACAAAAGGAACTGTGTCATGAAAAACGATGATAGGGAAGCTATGACGGTTGGCAAGAGATACGATTACTTCTGGGATAGTTTGTATGGAAGTCCCGTATTCAATGCACAATGCCGCGCAATTTTTTTCGATTAGGGATTCTACGAAAAAGATAAAGTTTTCGATGCTGTGCTGAAGGCTAATCCCTGTTGTTAAAACTAATTCCTCACCAGCTAGAAAATTATCTACTTGGATAATTTCCATGACGTGAGCCCATTTTACAATTCGTAATAAACCATCCTCACCAGCTACGACCTCAGCACTTTGAAAGTATGTATTTTCTAGTACATCCTTCACTTTAAGCTTAAATTGACTCATTTTATCCACCTTCCTTTTAACATGGACTTATAGTTAGTTTTCTTATTAATGTGTGATTTTCGCTAAAATAAACAAAAATATTATATTTTAGGAATATTGAGTCTATTTTACATTATGTTTAAAACAAAAGGATAGAATTTTACAGTTTGTCTATTACTTCGATTCTGTGGAACATGTAAAATTTTTGTAAGCGGTAATTCAATCGATTTTTTAAAACAAAAACGGTGCACCTGTTAATGCCATATTAACAGCGACATTCTTCTCGTATATTGCCGTTATTATGAACTATGTTTCACCAGATAAAGTGTTTATGTTTTTACTTAGTTCATGTAGTGCAATCACGTTAATTCTTTACTTAATCATTGCATTTTCACAATTAAGAATGCGCCGGAAAATTGAGAAAGAAAATCCCTAGTTATTAAAAGTGAAAATGTAGTTATTCCCGTATTTCACAATATTGGCTACAACGGCATTACTGATCGCTATGTTCTTTATTGAATCAATGCGTTCACAAATTTTATTTACATGTATTGTAGTGGCGATAGTGATGATTTTCTATGTAGTTACACAAAAGAAAAAGTCACCTAACCCAGTAGATGAAGCAAGTTCTATTTTTCAAAAGGAAGAATTGGATTTTGAATAACAATAAACGAGGAGTGGGGAAATTATGACAGTTCAGCAAAAAGTGAAAACATTATCACATTTTATTAATGGTGTTGAAACAGCCGGTACTAGTGGTCGTTACGCAGAAGTTTTTAATCCAACAACAGGAGAGGTTATTGCACAAGTTCCATTAGCGACAAGAGATGAAGTGAAGCAGGCTATCCAGTTAGCAAAGGCAGCATTCCCTGCATGGAAAAAGGCATCGATTGGCAAACGGATCGAGGTTTTACATCGTTTCCGTCAGCTATTAGTAGAAAGACAGGATGAGCTCATTGAAGTCATTTGTGAGGAAAGTGGGAAGACGAAGGAAGATGCAAAAGGCGAAATTGTTCGTGGCATTGAATCTGTAGATATGGCCATAAGTGCCCCGCAAATGCTGAAGGGGGAATACTCGGTGAATGTAGGCGGCAATATTAATGCCTTCTCTGCAAAAGCCCCACTTGGAGTTGTTGCGACGATTGCACCATTTAATTTCCCTGTCATGGTCCCACTTGCGATTACAAGTATGGCGGTTGCGGTAGGAAATGCAGTTATTTTAAAGCCGTCTGAGCGCGTGCCAATCTCAGCATTATATTTAAGTGAATTATGGAAAGAGGCGGGGCTGCCAGATGGAATTTGGACTGTCGTTAATGGTGATAAAGAGGCGGTAAATGAACTGCTAGAAAATAAAGAGATACAAGCAATTTCATTTGTTGGATCCACACCTGTTGCGGAGTATATTTACCAAACGGGGACGAAGCACAATAAGCGTGTCGCTGCATTTGGTGGCGGGAAAAACTTTATGATTGTCATGCCAGATGCAAACCTAGAGCAAACTGCTAATGCCTTTTTAGGTGCAGCATTTGGAGCGGCGTCCCAGCGTTGTATGGCCATTTCAGGAGCGATCGTTGTTGGGAAAGATACGAAACAAAGTTTTACAGAGATATTAAAGGAGAAAGTCTTGAACTTAAAGGTTGGTCCATATACAGATGACGAGGTAGACTTTGGCCCAGTTATTACACAGCAATCGAAAGATACCATTCTTCGATATATCGAAGGTGCTATTGCGGAAGGGGCCAATCTTGTAACGGACGGTCGAAATCCGAAAATATGTGAAACATCAAAAGGCTTTTATCTTGGTCCGACATTGTTAAATAATGTAACGCCAAATATGACCATTTTTAAAGAGGAAGTTTTTGGCCCTGCGCGTATTGTTGTAGGCGTTGAAACCTTACAAGAAGCTATTGATTTAATTAATGACCATGAACTCGGGAATGGTGTCACGATGTTTACAAGGAGCGGTTCGGCAGCACGTAAATTCCAGGAAGAAATTGAAGTAGGTATGGTAGGCGTGAATGTTCCGATTCCAATTCCAGTTGGCTATCACAACTTTGGTGGTTGGAAGCGTTCAAAGTTTGGCGAAGGACATATGTTTGGGCCGGATCAAGCACGATTCTTTACGAAAGCGAAAACGATTTCTGAACGCTGGCCGGATGAAACGGAGGATACGACAAGTTCCTTTGCATTCCCAAGCAATAACGATGTGACTAAATGAAAAAATCATAAAGGGGTGTATAGATGTGGTTCAAGTAAATCTTAACAATGATATTTTAAAGAAAGATGAACAATATGTATGGCATTCAATGAAACCTTACAACCCACAAGCGACATATGTAGTAGAAAAATCAAATGGTGCGAGAATCGTTGATACAGACGGGGTTGAATACATCGATGCTATGGCAGGATTATGGTGTGTAAATGTAGGCTATGGACGCAAGGAATTAGCAGATGTTGCACATGAGCAGATGCTGAAAAACGCCTATGCGCCTTTATCGCAAGGACATTTACCAGCAGTTGAACTGGCTGAAAAAATCAATGAAATGCTTGGTGGAGACTATGTTATTTTCTTCTCTAATAGTGGGTCAGAAGCTAACGAGACAGCGTTTAAAATGGTGCGCCAGTATCATCAGCAAAAAGGAGAAAGCTCCCGTTATAAAATTGTTTCTCGCTACCGTGCGTATCACGGAAGTTCTTTTGGAGCATTGGCTGCGACAGGGCAAGCGGAACGCAAATATAAATATGAACCATTGTCTCCTGGCTTTATCCATGTAGCGCCACCTGATCAATATCGTGAATATGAAAGTGATACACTTGCTCCAACAGAGTTAGCGAGTGTAAAGGCTGTAGATAAGACGATGACGTGGGAGCTAAGCGAAACAATAGCCGCTATAATTTTAGAGCCCATTATTACAGGTGGGGGCGTCATTATGCCTCCGGAAAACTATTTAAAGGGCATTGAGGAAGTGTGTAAAAAACATGGAGCTCTGATGATTGTAGATGAAGTAATTTGTGGCTTTGGTCGAACAGGGAAGCCATTTGGATTTATGAACTACGGTGTAAAGCCGGATATTATTACAATGGCAAAAGGGATTACAAGTGCCTATTTACCGTTATCAGCGACAGCGGTGAAACGTGAAATTTATGAGGCATTCACTGGATCTGATGCGTACGGTTATTTCCGCCATGTTAATACATTTGGTGGCTCACCTGTATCTTGTGCGGTGGCATTGAAAAATATTGAGATTCTTGAGCAAGAAGCATTATTTGAAAGATCTAGTGAGGTTGGGGCTACTACTCTGCAGGCACTCCAGCAAGCATTAGGTAAACATCCGAATGTAGGGGATGTTCGAGGTAAGGGTTTATTAATTGGTATAGAACTAGTTGCCGATAAAGCATCTAAGGAGCCTTTACCAGTAGATAAAGTAAATGCTGTTATTGCAAGATGTAAAGAGCGAGGTGTCATCATTGGTAAAAATGGTGCAACTGTTGCAGGCTTTAATAATGTATTAACATTATCGCCACCACTTAATATTGCACAAGAGGATCTTGATACGATAGTAGAAGTTGTAATTGATAGTATTCATAAAGTGCAGGCATAATATAAGATCTAAAAGTAAAGCTGTCTCTAAAGTCGTCGTAAAACTTTTGAGACAGCTTTTTGATTGTCTTATAGCATAAGAAAAGCTAGGAATAACCACTATGCTGTGAATTGATACTGGGATAGCTGTAAAAATGAGTAGTAATTACCTTAAAAGAAAAGCATCGGTAGGTATTTGATGAGGGCTAAAATCACATTACATCGAGGGATATATGCGCCTATTATAGTAGTGAGAATGGGATAAATCTCACAATTCTTTGCGTAATCTTTACAAAAACATAACACTGGCTTTATATCTTCATACTATCATTATTGGTAAGAGTTGGAGAAGGGGCCGAAGATAATGCGTTTTTTTCGATACATAATGGTGAAGGACAAGCTGCTCGTACTAATGATGGTTTGTGTACTATCGAATATATTGCTAGGTGTTTTTAGTGTGGATTATTTACGGAAAATGTCATGGCATGCAAGTGAAAGCTATACAGAAGGACTTGTACCAATCGGATGGTTAAATGAACTAGAGGAATCACAACGTCAATTAGATTATATAGTAGATTCAGCTGGGACTTATCAAGAAATGACAGCAGTTTTAAAAAATGTTGAGCAGCCTTTAGGTCATTTGGAAAATCTAGAAGTCGATAAAAAAATGGATCATCAGATGAAGAAATACAAGGCATTACTAGAACAGCAGATAGAACTAGTCGATAGCTATAAGCAGTTAGAACAAAATGAACGACAACAGTTTTATGTTCAGACATATTTACCTGTAAGCCAGCAAAGTCATACATTATTAGAAGAAACTCAAAGCTATTTGGTCCAGAAATCTGAGGAACAGCAACAGGCATACCAGAAAGATGTGCAATTTGGTTATTGGCTATTGGGAGGAGTGTGTCTATTTGTTGTTCTGTTAGTGATATTTATAGGGTTTATAGCAACAAAAGCTGTAAATATACCAACACGTCAATTGAAGTCATTATTAAAGCGTGCAGAGCAAGGGGATTTTACAGCGAATGCCAGCTATGTGGCGCAGGATGAGCTTGGCGAAGTAATATTGTCTTACAATCAAATGGCAACAGAGGTGAAAAGACTACTTCATACAGTAACAAATAGTGCACATGAGGTTGAAGAAATGTCTGGGAAGCTGCAACAATCCTCAGAGCAGTCGTCTAACACAACCGTCAAGATTGCTAAGGATGTACAGTCTATTTCAAATTCAACAGCTGCTTCTTCAACAAAATTAGCTTCCAATACAGCTTCTCTAGAGGAGGTGCTGGGTGGTGTGCAAGTAATTTTAGAAAAAGTACAGGTTGTTGAAAATTTTGCTCATAAAACTGCACGTGATGCAGAAAGTGGCACGGAAATTGTACAGGCAAATTTAACGCAAATACAGGCAATTAAACATGCGGTTGAAAAATCAAATACAGCCATTTTTAATCTTGTAGAGAGAGCCGCTACGATCGATCAAATGGTCGAGGTAATTGAAAAAATTACCGCACAAACAAATCTCTTAGCTTTAAATGCATCTATTGAGGCTGCTAGAGCAGGTGAGCATGGCAAAGGATTTGCGGTTGTGGCCAATGAAGTACGTAAACTTGCGGAGCAGACAGTTCAGTCAACGCAAACAATTACGTCCATTGTACAAAACATTCATTTAGATTCTAATTATGCTGTGCAAATGATGGAGGGCGTGTTAGCCGCAACTGAAAAGGGTGTACATGTAACAGGAGATACGGCAACAAGCTTTGATCAAATTTTAGAAAAAGTACATACAATTAAGCCATATATAATGGAAGTATCTGCAACCGTTCAAGAGATTGCAAACCATACGAAAAAGGTTAATGAGGATGCGGTAATGTTAACATCATTTTCTGATACGAATGCAGCATCAACTAAACATGTAGCTACTTTAACAGCCGATCAGTTAACCGCGCAGCAGCAATTCCATGATTATATTCAAGAGTTACGTAAAGTATCAAAAGTTTTACAAATAGCCGTAAAGCGGTTCTCAATTTAATAAGAATAATTGGAGGACCTTTCTTTGTAAATGTATACAAAAAAGGTTCTTTTTTTGTACTAGTAGGCGCTAAGATTCATTTAATTGACAGGTTAATATGGCTCATCACCAAAATTTGTGGATGACATTTAAATTGATATAAGTTGATTGGAGTGGAGGATGGACGCCCCCCAGGAAGCTTTGCCCTGTGTGAAAGCGAAGCGTCAGCAACAAATGTTTTATCTGTGCGAAAGCGAAGCGTCAGCA
>NZ_JARVRU010000140.1:0-7684 GCF_030209535.1 Lysinibacillus sp. fls2-241-R2A-57 | reverse complement strand
GAAACAAAATCGCTCTTTATCGAAACTTTTTGAGCTTTTATCGAAACAAAATCTCTTTTTATCGAAACTTTTTGGGCTTTTATCGAAAACAGCTCATTCTATCAAAGAAATCAACCACACTTTATGGTGAAGAGCCAAAAACAATGACAACTATAATTTATTCGTACAAGTAAAAGCAGAGGTTGGTTTGTGAACCAATCCCCCCAGCTTTTCTCTAAAACCAATCATTTATTGCCAACTCGGTACGAAACTACTCTAGAAATCTTACATTTTTCATTATGAGATTCAGCGTTAGTTGATACGGTAATTTATATTCCTATTTCCCACATTTTCTCCGTTACTTTCCCTATTCTGCCATCAATATTTGTACCGTCAAACTTCGGAAGCTTTAGCTCACTGACGAGTTTTCCGTCGAGCATAAACATTATGCGTTCCGTACGCGCCGCAACCTTTGCATCGTGAGTCACAAGCATAATCGCAGTACCGCCCACGTTAATTTCAGAAAAGATGTCCATGATCTCCTGGGCAGATTTTGAATTAAGTGCACCGGTAGGCTCATCGCCGAAGATGATTTTCGGGCTGTTCAAAAGCGCTCGACATATTCCCGCACGCTGTAGCTGCCCTCCTGAAACTTGTGTAATATCGCGAATTTCAAGCTCCGCAATGCCTACCCTCTTCATAAGCGCTCTTGCTTTCTCTGAAATTTTTGCAACATTTTTTCTATTATCGCGAATTGATGGAAGAATAATATTATCGAGAATATTTAGATTTTTAAGCATAGTTGGCTGCTGAAATACAAAGCCCATTTTAGTTCTACGTATATCTGAAAGTTCAGCCTCACCGACTGACGATATATCACTTCCATCAAAAGTAACCCTTCCGCCATCAACATTGTCCATGCCGCTCAATGCAAACATGAGCGTTGATTTTCCCGAGCCCGAGGGTCCCATGATCGCAATAAACTCACCCTCGTTTATATCAACAGACACGCCGTCGAGAACATTGTGTTTTTCATCGCCCTCGCCGAAATATTTTACAATATGTTCACCGATTATAAGATTTTTCATAAGCTACTCCTTTATATTTTCGGATATTTTTATTTTCCCAACGCCCGATGTGCCAATGATTGTTGTGATAAGTACCGAACAAATCATCAATAACGGACAAAACACGTATGCCGAAAGTGGATTGATTGAAAAACTAAACGATGACGCCCCGAACGAGGTAATAACTGCACCTGCAAGTACTTCTCCAAGAGTGTTTGCCAGAAGTGTACCGACAATTATTCCGATAATTGATACAAATAACGCCCGCGAACCGTACTGCACCGTAATATCCGAATTTGTAAAACCGAGTGCTTTCATTATAGCAATCGAATATCTATCCTTTGCGACAAGCATTTTCATAAACAACAGTGTAACTAGAATCGTTATCACAAGTGCAATCGCAATTGCGGCTAAGGAGGCTTTTTCGACTGATTTTATAGTCGAACCGAAAGTTTGTTTGACAAACTCATCAATATTGGAAATCTTAGCAAAAGTAAATCGGTCCGCATAGTTAGAGATTGTTTCATCGACAAGGGCTTTATCTGAAAGCTTTGCACAAATAACGCTCCACATGATATTTTCCGAATGGTCGGTAAATATAGCCTTTGCCGTTTTACCACCGTTCGTAATGTCAGAATAAATACCACTAACCGTGAGCTTATTCTCCTTCCCCTTCATGATGACCGTAATTGTATCGCCGACCTTTTTGCTCATTTCATCAGCGTTTAAAGCTGAAAGTGCAATTTCGTTTTCTTTGGCGGGTGCTCTGCCCTCGGTATATTCAATAGGGAATATCGAATGGTCGCCAAGTTCGATTTTTATATTTTCTTCCGAACCGTCTTCCATTTTTGTTTTGAATGTCTTTGTTGTAAGGATGGTATACTTTGAAATGGAACTGTCGCTGTTCATATATTCTAAAACTTCTGCGGCTTTTTTAGAGATTTGATCAGTTTGTTGAATATCAAGACGAATATCGTAGTTTCCAATTCCCATATATTTAATGAAGCTTGTTGAGGAAATCGTGTTGTATAGATTCTGTGGAACAATAATGATAAATGCCGAAATGACAAGTACTGCAAGCATTGTGGCATAAAGTCTTTTCCTTGCGAGAACATCTTTGATCCCAAGGAAAAGATTCGTATTTAACAACTTATTTTTGTTCAGGCAAACACGTTTTGCGCCTGCGCTTTTTTCCTGCGAAATGCCAAAGCGTATTGCTTCTGCCGCAGATATTTTCCGAAAGCGTCTCAGCACGCCGCTTACATAGGCTATTATTGCAAGGTATACAAGTAGAATGCCGATGATCCCTAAAGACGTAGCAAAAGAAGAGTTTTCACTTTCCCCCATATAAAGCCTGATGTTTTCTAGCAGCATGTTTTTGAACATCAACGAAAGTGCATAACCGAGAATACTACCCACTGCCGCAATTGCTGCGTACTTCGCAAGATAAATTTTCTTAATATCGGAAAGGCGTAGCCCTATTGCCTTCATAACACCAATTTCACGATAATCGTCTTCGATTTTCGCAAGGAGTGTAAAGCGTATGCACATAAATGCGATAGCAACGACAAGAACGCTTATAAGAAGAATAACTGCTATCATAATTCCGTCAGAAAATGCGTTAATTGTTTTGAAAAGTGGATATGTAATCGTTGGTCCGTTCGCTTCAAGTCCCGCGGAAGCATAAGCAGTTTCAAATTCACCGAGCGCCGATAAATCCTTTAATCTAAACTCAATCAAATACTCCATACTTCCACGGCTTTTAATTGCAGCGTAATCATTTGCACTTACGAGAAATCTTTTTGAAGAGGACAGCATAGAATTCATCTGTGAATCCCGGAGGAATCCTGCTACAGTAAATTCCTTTCCGCCTATTACGGCTTTATCACCTACCTTCGTAGTGGCGTCCTTCATATAGTTTATTGGAACATAAAGCTCGCCATCGGATACATTAATAATGTTTCCATCAAGATCAAGAAGATAATCAAACTTTTCACTCTGTATGCTAAAACCATTGTCTTGAACATTATTCGCAAGTGAACGATCACCTAAAATAATTTGACTGTTATCCACGTTGAGAAACTCAAGCACTTGAAAATCATCGACATTGCTGTTTTGCTCCGCGAAGTTTGTAAGTCGGACAGTATCGATATCCCCAGAGTGCATTTGCATAAAATGCGGTGTCTTCGCCTGATTCATAAGTGAATCGATAGCACTTGAAAGATTTACTATAAGTATCGCCGATAAGGAAACGAGCATAGCCGCAACAGCGACAAATAACGTTGTTGTCAGCGTTATCAGTTTGCTTTTTAAAAAGTCATTACGGATTATTCTGTAATACATACGTCACCTCTGTTTTCAAGCTTTTTCACTGATTTCAAGTTGAACAAAATGAATGAAGTAATACTTAATAAAATTCCAGCGATGATGATGAGGAAGCCCGTTCCCCTACCTTGACCTGTACCGGTAATTTTTCCTACGCTGTCAGCAAGCAATCCACCGTCAACTAGTAAAGGAGTGAACACATAATCTGCAAGTATACCCGAAAGCGCATAGGCCGCTACAAATCCAAGCTGTGAAATTACCCCTATAAGTGACCATGCTCTACCCTGAACCTCATTATCAATATTGGTACGAACAAGAAAATCCAATGTTGAGTTTGCAAATGGCATCATGGCAAAAAAGAAAAAGCCTGAAATACAGATCAGTACTATATTTTCCCGAAGTCCGAATATCGCCATAAATATCCCTTCAAAAAACAGCGAAAATGCAAGAATTTTCACATATCCTTTTTTTATCGGAAGAAATCCTATGATTACACTGGATACGAGCATCCCAGTAGCGACAATAGTTTCCACCATTCCGATGACAGAACTGTTCGTAAAAGTAAGCAACATCGGAATAGAAAGTGTTTCAATAATGCCAAGATAAAATGTCAGCACCGATGTCATGATAACAAGAACGAGTACACCTCGATTATGAGAAACTGCACGCCAACCATCTTTGAACTCATTGAAAAATGATTGTGTCTGTTCATATTTCTTTGAAGCAAGACCTCTTCGTACAGCAAGCGCTGAGATAACCGTTACAAAAAATGTACAGATGTCGATGACAAGTAAAAGTTTTATATCCGAAACGGTGAGCAAAAATCCCGCAATGATGGGCGAAATCAAATATTTTGCAGAACCCGCCATCTGGACCAAACCGCTTGCCTTCGTGAACTGTTCCTCGGACAGTAAATCCGTAACCGTAGCCTTGTATGCGGGATCAAGCAACGATGAAAACACCGAGCTTATTGTAACTCCCACACAAATCTGCCATAGCAGTGCTTCCCCGCTAAGCATACATATAAGAATATACACAAGACCTATCGCTGATAGACTGTCTCCTAACACCATTAAAAGTCTTCGGTCATAACGGTCCGCAAGCACTCCTGCCACAGGGCTTAAAAGCAGCGAAGGCATGAACGCAAGTAAGGTGACAAGTGCCATTGCCGATGCCTTTCCCGTCTGCTGGAAAACATAAATCCCAAGCCCAAACGCTGTAAGCCCGCTTCCTATTGCTGAAATTAGCTGCCCCGACCAAAGCAGAAGAAATTTTTTGAAAAGACGCTCGGAATCAACCATCGTTGTTTCCATTTTCTTCACCTCCACTACCAAACATCTTCATCATGTACATAAGACTCCCGCTTTCGACACCGAGTAGCCTCTCTACGTTGAATATAAATGCTGGTATACGCGAAGCACGTTCTTCATTCGTCATATCAACCATATCATCATCAAAAACGGTATTCGTATATGCCACAACCATTTCCATACATTCATACGGATAAGGCGTATTGAATAATCCTTGCTCAATACCTTCACGGATTATTTCCGTCAAAATCGGAGGAAGGCCGTTGATTACAACCTTCTGGATTTTCTGATGCATAAGTGCGTTCTGAGGCTTATGTATATGCTCAATAATTTCCTTGCCGTTGCCACCACTTATGTTTAATGCCATTACAACACGGATAATACGCTCGTTGACGGGTATGCTCTTATCTGCGGCAATTGCCTTCGCAGCTCCTAAAATTTGAACGTTATACCGCTCAATTAACGCGTCCATAATATCCTCTTTCGACTTGAAGTGATAATACAGTGTTCCTCGTGCAATCCCAACCTTTTCGAGAATATCGTTAGTACTTGTGCCATCAAAGCCCTTCTGACTGAAAAGCTCATCCGCTGCATCAAGTATTTCGTTCCTACGTTCTTCCGCTTCTTTTCTCATTTTTATGCCTCCCTTACAGACCGACTGTCTGTCTATAGAAATTATAGCCTTTCACAATATATTGTCAATAGCAAACATTGAATTTTGTGAAAAATTACATACCCTATCATTGCACTACCACTTTCGTTTAAGTAAATTTATTCACATCTGGGACTGCCGCTTTGCTTTCGTCACAAAAAAACTTTGCAGAGAAAAGTTAAAAATATCATTTCATAGTTAATTAGTGATAGAATCATATGTAAGTTTATAGTTAAGAGAGGAAATCAAGGATGTCCGAAACAAAAAAAATGGATCATACAATGGGAAAAGAGATACGTGAAAGTTTACAGGCGGATTGTCAAAGCTGTTTTGGTCTATGCTGCACAGCTTTAAATATTGCTGCCTCTAGCGACTTCGCCATTAATAAAGCAGCTGGAACACCTTGCCCAAATCTACAATCAGATTTTAGCTGCCAAATTCATCATAAACTTAGAGATCAAGGGTTTAAAGGATGTACAGTTTTTGATTGTTTAGGCGCAGGGCAAAAGGTTTCACAAACAACTTTCCATGGGCAAGACTGGCGACAATCCCCTAAAATTTCTGAGAAAATGTTTCGTGTCTTTCCAATTATGGAACAACTTTATGAAATGATTGCTTATGTAGCAGAAGCATTATCGTATAAGGTTGATTCGTCCCTATTTAACAAGCTACATTTGCAATTAGAACAACTACAGCTTGCAACAGAACTGGAAGCAGATGCATTACTAGCAATAGATATCCCTAATTTTCGACTGCCGGTGAATATTTTACTATTAGAAACAAGTGAGCAAATTCGCCAAAGCCTAATTGTAAAGATAAGTGAAAAAAACTCTCGAAAGTATGATTATAGAGGGGCCGATTGGATGGGAAAGAATTTAAAAAGTAAGGATTTAAGAGCAACTGACCTTCGAGGATCTTATTTAATTGCTGCTAATCTTGAAAATGCAGATTTAAGAGGTGTTGATTTTATTGGCGCAGATTTACGTGATGCCAATTTACGCGGCGCAGACCTATCAACAAGTATGTTTTTAACACAAATGCAAATTAATTCAGCTCAAGGCAATCATCAAACAAAATTACCCTCCCACTTGAAACGTCCATCTCATTGGGATCACTAACTGAAAAAAGAGGATAGAACATAACTGGTCAAAACCTTAAAAAACACGAGAAATCAATTTTAGAAACGTTGATTTCTCGTGCTTTTCTGATGTGAAATTTATAAATTTTTCTTTATAAACAAACTTATGTCCCAGCCTCTAAGCTGTAGAAGCGCTCCTGTAATTGCGTGAAAAACATAACAAAAGGACTTACGTGTATAAGTTGTAATACGCACAAGCCCTCTAGATTGTTGGAAGTGAAAATTTATTTTTATTTCGGAAATTGAATCTTTGAAAATTGCACCTAATGTTTATACAATCCCGATTTCTGCAAAGTTGTATTTATAGAATATAATTAATTATGAAAAGATTGAGAACCCAACTGACTATTGAAATGATTATAATACTCCACGCATATTTCTTACGCTGGGTTACACCCACAATTCCCATGATCACCCCTAATAATGGTGAAAATAGAATACTAATAATATACGCAAAAATATTGTAGGTTATATAACTATAAATGTAGATTTCGTTACTTTCATTACCGTATTTCTCACTATCCATCTTTATTCCCCCCATCTTGCTTTTTCTTAACTAACCGAAAAATCTTTCTAATCAACTATGCCGTGGCTTAATTGTGTCCGGAATCGGCCTGTGTTTGCATGAGACTTCTATAGCTGACGCTTTGCTTTCGCTACAAAAAACAATTGCTGAATGAAGTTAAAACAATTGTAGCATGGAAGCGAAGTAATTGGTAGGGAATGGAAAATGTGTAGTAAAGGGACAAACTGTTTCAAACAATAATTCGATGAGTTCTAAACAGATTCAACTTTGAGTTAGCTACCGTAGCAATTTTAAGATTAATAAGCCTATTCGAATGATAACTCAAATAAGCTTATTCCTTCTTCCACTTATAGGGGATACTTGCCCAATCGTAAAATATACTAAAAAGGAAAAATAATATTGAAGTTCCTATAATATGTCCCCATTGAATGTCATCACGAAATAACCATTGAGATATAATAAGTAACATGAAAAAAATTAGCGATTTTTGTATATTTTTCAGCATATTCATCCTCCTCTTACAATGATACACCATTTCTGCTTATTGTAGAAACCCGCTCCGTTAGAAAAAGTGGCTGGGACAAAACTTGCTGATATTAAAGAAAAAAGAGAAATCGATGCTGTTCGATTTTTCTTTTTTCTTGTTTGACTAAGTCATTCTATTTTCTTTACCCTATTTCTCTGTTA